>CAZNFB010000015.1:8525-22622 GCA_964572105.1 uncultured Desulfobacteraceae bacterium | reverse complement strand
CGATATAATCAGCCGGTTAAAAACCCTTATTTATGTAAAAATCTATATTTAGGAAAACATTGATGCAACTATTCAGATGCGCTGATTTAAGAGACGCAACAGGTATGATCTGATTAAAATGCTGGTGGGTAATTTTTGCCCGTTTTTTGACTTGTTTCAGAGTTTTTGGGTAGGTCATCACGGGATTTATTTGAAAAAATAATATAAAATCAAATTGTTATCCTCTACTTTTTATATTTTCTTTTTATGGCACACGGATTGCATTTTTGTAAGTATACTAAAGAACGAAAAAATGTGTAAAGGACATAATTAATCTTGTTTTTCATGATTTAAAGAACTGGATGCTGCTTTTACTGCATGCAGCTTTCAGGAGGGAGAGGCGCAGATGGATTCAAAGGAAATATTCGGAGGTTCTTTGCGGATTCTTGAAAAATCTCTGGATCTTAGATCCAGAAGACATAATTTGATAGCTTCAAATATATCCAATATGGATACACCCGGATATAAGGGATTCGATATACTGGTGGATGAGGAGCTAAACAAGATCAGCGGTAAATCAAAGGGTATAAGGCTTGAAATGACCAATCCAGCGCATCTTCCAATAAGTAAAGCTTTTGTGGGTGATATTGAATATAGAATGGAACAGGTATCCCCGGTTAACATGAGGGGAGATGGTAACACTGTTGATATAGACAAAGAAATGACTAAAATGGCTGAAAACACCTTGTTGTATAATGCTTCGGCACAAATTTTGTCAAAAAAATTTTTAGCGTTAAAAACGGTTATCAAAGATGGGAAATAGTGCCGGAACAAAAACAAGAATTGTAATTATTCAGCTAATATGTGCGGCTGCGTATCTTAAATCAGCGACGTTGAATAGTTCCCAAGAATTTTTCATTGGGCATTAAAGAAAGGAGGTATTTTTTAACCATGGATTTTTTTGATTCTCTCCATATCAGTGGGTCAGGCTTATCTGCGCAACGGCTCAGGATGAATCTGATTTCCAATAACCTTGCAAATGTTAATACAACCAGAACTGATGAGGGGGGCCCTTATAAAAAAAAAGAGGCAATCTTTGAAGCAAGAGAATATCCCCAAAAGTTTCAGAATATTTTAAGTGGGCAAATAGAGAGTAAATTGTCGGAGGTTAAGGTACTTGAAATTGTCGAATCATCAAGTCCCCCCGTGCTAAAGTATGATCCTGGACATCCTGACGCAAATAAAAAAGGATTTGTTGCAATGCCCAATGTTAATCTGGTGGAGGAGATGGTTAATATGATATCAGCCACCCGCAGTTATGAGGCAAATGTTGCCGCTCTTAATGCGGCAAAGAAAATGGCTTTAAAAGCCCTGGAAATAGGAAAATAAATAATGAAAGAGATAACATTTCAAAATCCAAATATATCCTCCCCTTTGCTGGAAACGAAAAATAAAATATCCCAGGATAAGGAGGATAAGGGGTTTGGTGCATTATTAGAGAATTCAATTGATGAAATAAATAACCTGCATAAAGAAGCAGAAAAAGCAACCGTGGAACTTGCCTCCGGGAATAAAAAGAATATTCACCAGACAATGATTGCTCTGGAAAAAGCATCGGTCTCCTTTCAGATGATGATGCAGGTGCGTAATAAAATAGTAGCAGCATATGATGAAATAAAACGGATGTCGGTTTAATAAGGAGACAGGCAAGAGGCATAAGTTATTTGGGCTTGGTTCTAATTTTGGGCATAGCTCAGATCTGACATCTGATGATCGATGTTATGATCAATTCAGTTATTTTTACTAAGGGAGTAAATGATGGCGGCAACGTTTCCTGAATTTTTAAGCCAGGTGAAAAATATTATTGGAGTCCTTTCTCCTGCAAAAAGGGTTGCCCTGTTGGCCATTGCCGGAGGCATTGCACTGGGCTTTTATTTTTTGCTGACCTGGGCTGGAAAACCTGAATTCACTTATCTTGCCAGGAACCTTTCCCCTGAAGATGCAGGGGCAGTGCTGGCTAAACTTAAAGAGAAAAAGGTCGAATACCAGATAGATGATAATGGAAGTTCCATTCTGGTTCCTTCTGTACATGTCCATGAGCTGCGAATGGATCTGGCTGCCCAGGGGCTTCCACGGGGTGGAGGTGTGGGATTTGAGATTTTTGACACCACAAAGCTTGGTATGACTGAATTTGTGCAGAACATAAATTATCAAAGGGCTCTGCAGGGTGAGCTGAGCCGCACAATTAACAGCTTTGATAAAGTAATGGACTCAAGGGTTCATATTGTAATGTCTTCGAAATCTTTGTTTGCCGAACAGGAGGAGCCTGCATCGGCTTCTGTGGTGCTTAAGCTTCGTTATGGTTCCTGGTTGAAAAAAGGGGAGATAGAAGGGATTGTAAATCTGGTCTCCTCCAGCGTGTCAGGTTTACACCCTGAAAATGTTGCTGTGATTGATAACACAGGAAAAATATTTACTGCTAAGGAAAAAACAATAGCCGAAAGTATAAACTCTAATCAGCTGGAGTTTCAGGAAAAGGTTGAAAAAAATCTGGAAAATCGTGTTAAAACAATGCTGGATACTGCTTTAGGCGCAGGACAGTCTGTTGTAAGAATTTCCTGCGATATTGATTTTAAAAAGCATGAGAAAACAGAAGAAATCTATTTTCCTGATAATCAGATTGCAAGAAGTGAACAAATTTCAAACCTTGTTTCCTTTGACCCTGATATTGCTCCCTCAGGAATTCCAGGTGTAGCATCAAATATTACTCCGTCAAAAACCGGAACCCCCGGGACCAAAGAAAATATTAAGATGGAAAAAAAAGATACAATTGTGAACTACGAAATAGGAAAAACAATCAGTCATATCATAGAACCTTTGGGAACAATTAAACGGTTGTCTGTGGCTGTGATTGTGGATGGAACGTATGAGATTGTCCAGCCGCCTGTTAAAGCAGAAATAGCAGAAACGGTAAAAACCGTTAAAAAAGACGAGAAAAAGGCTAAAGGAGAAGAGAAGGATGCAAAAGAAGAATCTGCGGTTCAAAGAGAATATCTTCCCAGAACCGAGGATGAAATGCAAAAGCTTGAAGCAATTGTGAAAAGTGCGATTAATTTTAATGAGGAAAGAGGTGACAGGTTCGATATTATTAACATGCCCTTTAAAACAACAAAAATATTTGAGCCTGAAGAAGTTCCCGTGGGGATAGTTGATAAGATAATGGAATTTAAACCTTTTTTTAAGCATATAATTACAATTGGAATTCTACTTTTTTCCTTTTTATTTATTGTAAGACCCCTTTTAAAATGGCTGACTTCAGACTCTTTGGGGGAGGTTCAGCTTATAAGTCAGCTTCCAAAAGCAGTGGATGAACTTGAAAGGGAATATGCTAACGGAATAAAAAGTCTTCCGTCAAAGAGCAGTGCTCTAAATGCTATTGCCGCTAACAAGGAAGAGTCCGCAAAATTAATGCAGGATTGGTTAAAAGACTAAACTTCGACAAAAACAGGGTTTAAACGAAAAGAATGATGAATACGTAATATGGGTAAAATAGGTCTTAAAGGGTCAGTAAAAGTAGCCGTATTAATTAAGTCCCTGGGAATGGATGCATCCGCAGGGATTCTTAATTATTTTACAGATTCAGAGAGAAAAACCATAATGAAGCTTGCGTCTGAACTTGGAGATGTATCACCGGCTCTTGTGGATAATATTGCTGCTGAATTTGCAGGATTGCTTGGGATTGAAGCGGGACCGGCTGAGGAAGGACTCGTTGCAGGTGGTATTCAGTCTCCAGGGATGGTTCAGCAGGGCCAGGCTGCACAACCGGGTATGGTGGTTCACCAACAGGGGGCCGGGGGGCAGCCCGGCATGATGGTTCTTCAGCAGGGACAAGGGGGGCAGCAGCCCGGTATGACGGGTCTTCAGCAGGGCCAGGGAATGCAGCCGGGGATGGCGGTTCAGCAAGGAGGGGGAGCCCAGCCGGGTATGGCGGGGGCTGGTCAAGAAGGGGAGGTAGGGCCGGATGGGCAGGCTCTAAGCACTCAAGGGGGAGAGGCTGGCGAGGCTGGAGCAGATCATACATCAGCAGCTTTGACTGCAATCCTTTCCATGTCTCCGGAGCAGATAGCTCAGTTGATTGTGGATGAACACCCCCAAACAACTGCTCTGATTATTGTTCATCTTGGTAAAAAGGTAGCAAGCGAAGTCCTTTCCCTCCTTCCGGAAGAAAAGAGAATTGATGTTTCTCTCAGGATAGCTAAGTTGGATAAGATCCTCCCTGGAATGGTCGGCGAAATCAATCAGGTTTTTGAAGATCTCTTAGGTGAAATCACAACAGCTGCTGTTCAGGAAACAGATGGAATTGATAGTCTTGCAGATATTTTGAATCGCATGGATGGTGTTGCTGGAAGTATGATTTTAGAAGAATTGGAAGAGATTGATCCGGAAATAGTCGAACTTATCAGGCAAAAAATGTTTATATTTGATGATCTGGTATTAGTTGATGACAAGGGGATGCAGAATGTGCTGCGCAGTGTGGAGACGAAAACTCTGGCTCTGGCTTTAAAAGCAGCTTCTGACGAGGTAAAGGCTAAGATCTTTAAAAATATTTCAGATCGGGCAGGAATTATTTTAAAAGAAGAGATAGATTCTCTTGGAGCGGTGAAGATGAAGGAAGTTGCAGATGCACAGTTGCAGATTACTAAGGTAATTCAGGAAAAAGAGAGTAAGGGAGAAGTGGTAATCAGCGGCCGTGGAGGGGATGAGTTTATTGGATAAATCGGCAATTTTGTTTAATATAGATGGTCTTGTGACAAATTTTAAAATTGGGTAATTATCTGACAATCGATAGGTGCGGGGTTTATTATGGTTTTGGATAATCCATTTGAAAATTTTAAAAAAAATGTAAAGGATAACGGCTTCAAACGTCTGTTTACTGAAAGTGTCGGCGACTCGTTGCCTCAAACAGCAGATGAGACTGACCTGATAGTTGAAGCCGAAAAAAAAGCTTATGCCAAAGGATTTGCAGATGGACAAACTTCTGCTGTTCAGGAAGAACAGGAAAAGCTGACAGCAGTGCTCAACGATTTTCAATCAGTATTTTTAAATTTTGAGGAAATAAAAAAAGAGAATTGTAAACAGGCTGAAGTTAATGCGGTAAAAATTGCCATGGCCATAGCAAAAAAAATCGTGCTTGGGGAAGTCTCCACAAATGAGGATATGGTTATAAAGATTGTAAATCAGGTAATGGATAAAATAATGGGAGAGGAGCAGGTTAAAATTAAAATCCATCCTGATGATCTGCAGGTTATTAAAATGTGTGAAACAGATAATGCCGAGCTTATTTTAAATAGAAAATCTATTCTTTTTCAAGAAGATCCCAAAATTACCCGGGGCGGATGTGTTGTAGAGACTGATTCGGGTAATATTGATGCAAGGCTTGAAAGTCAGCTTTTAATAATTGAAGAGGCTTTTTTAGATAAAATCGGGCAGCAGAATGGATAATATAATAAATTTTGATAAATATTATGATCTGTTAAACAGGATATCCCCCATTTCTTCAACAGGAAAGGTCGCAAAAGTCGTAGGGTTTGTTGTTGAATCAGAGGGCCCAAGATCCAGATTAGGAAGCATATGTAATATTTATACCGGGCTAAACAGGAAAAAGATAATGTCAGAAGTTATGGGCTTTAAAGGAAATAATCTTTTATTAATGCCCATAGAAGATATCAGAGGCCTGTCCCAGGGAAGTCTGGTGGTGGATCAGGAACAAAGCGCTGTGGTACCTGTGGGAAATAACCTTTTAGGAAGAATTGTAGACGGTCTGGGGAATCCCATAGACGGTAAGGGCTCTATTCAAATTGAGGATGAATATCCTATTTATGCAGCACCTTATAATCCTGTTAAGAGAAAGAGGATAGATAAGGCCATGGACGTGGGAATCAGGGCTATAAATGGTTTTCTTACAGTGGGACGTGGTCAGAGGCTTGGAATTTTTGCAGGCTCCGGCGTGGGGAAGAGTGTTTTGATAGGTATGATTGCCCGCCATGCAGCTGCAGATGTGAATGTTATAGCTTTAATAGGTGAAAGGGGGAGAGAGGTAAACGAGTTCATAGAAAAAGATCTTGGTGAAGATGGCCTGAAAAAATCTGTGGTTGTTGTTGCCACTTCTGACCAGCTCCCTTTAATAAGAATGAGGGGCGCTTTTATTGCCACTGCAATAGCGGAATATTTCCGGGATAAAGGGTGTGATGTGAATCTGATTATGGATTCTGTAACCAGGTTTGCAATGGCTCAAAGGGAGGTGGGACTTTCCCTTGGTGAACCTCCTGCCACTAAGGGATATACACCATCTGTTTTTACCCTGTTGCCTAAACTGCTGGAACGGGCAGGAACCTCAAGTAAAGGGACGATTACCGGCTTTTATACTGTTTTGGTGGAGGGTGATGATTTTAACGAGCCCATTGCAGATGCAGTACGTTCCATATTAGACGGTCATATTGTTTTAACAAGGGACCTGGCTGATCAGAATCATTATCCCGCAATAGATATATTAAAAAGCATCAGCCGTGTAATGGTCGATATAATAGATCCAAAACAGATGGAAAATGTAAATCGATTAAAGTCTGTGATGGCTACTTATAGAAAATCAGAGGATTTGATTAATATAGGCGCATATGTGGCTGGCAGTAATCCTGATATAGATTATTCCATAGATATGATAAAAAAAATAACCAATTATTTAAAACAGGGCATAAATGAAAAGGCGACTTTTAAGGAGAGTATCGAAGATCTTGAAAGTTTATTTTCTTAAATTTTTAGTAATTATATCGGCTGATATGTACCTGAAGCTTGTTTGCAATCAGCAGGGCTTAACAGTTATAAGTCTAAAAGAAATAACAGGTTAAAGCGTTATGTATAAATTCCCGCTGGAATCATTATTAAACCATATAAAATTTAAAGAAGAAAATATCCAAAAAGAATTAGGTGCTTTAAAAAAGCAGCTGGCGGCTGATATGGAGAATCTGCTTGAATTTAAAAATAAAAAAAAGAGTACAAAAAAAGAGCTGGTGGACAAACAGAAAAAAGGGATAACAATTTCAATGAACCTATTGTACCATAATTTTGTGGAACGTTTATCAGGAAAGATAATAGAACAGAATAAGGTTGTAGAAAGTGCTGAAAAAAAGGTTGAGGAAAAGCGGGAACTTTTGATGAATGTGCTAAAAAAACGTAAGGGGCTTGACATACTAAAGGAAAAAGGTCTCCAGGGATATATGCGTGACCTGTTGCAAAAAGAACAAAAATTTATTGATGAGGTTGCAATAAACAGCTTTTACCGTAAAAAATTAACGAAAAATCAGTAGGTTGGCTTTTAGGGAGATGCTATTATGCAAACACCATTTATCATTGTTCAAAATCCTGCGCAGAATATTCCTTTGAAGGGGTTAGAAAAAAATATTTCAGGAGACCCGGGTAATTCTAATGGTGGGGCCCAGGGGAGTGGAAACTTTTTTTCTGTTTTTGCAAGCAGAGTAAATGAACAAAATTATTCCAGGATAAAAGGATTATCTGAAAATGGTTTGAATATATCCGGGCATTTAAGTGGGGATGAGCTGCAGGTAATTATAGATGCTTTTTTAAGCGGGGTTTTTGATGACACTGGTGAAAAAAGTTCCATATTCCTGGAAGAACTTAATCTTAATTCAGAAGAATTTTCTGAAAATGAAAATAAAAACTATCCGGTTGCAGGAGATAAAGTAAATCAGTTTTTTATGGAACAGTTGTTTGCAAAAGATGCAAGTGAAAATGGGGTCATCCCTGTAAAGGAGATAATTGCAGAAGGCGGAAATAATAAGGATCCGTTATTAACAGAGGATGTACCAGAAAATGGTAAAAATGATAAGGCTGTACTCTTGCAGGGAGCGTTGAAGGGGATGGATAAAAATAACAGGGCACCCATGATTTTGGAAGAATCGGCGGCAAAAGATAAAAATAATAAGCTTGAACTTCTGCTGGAGCAATTAAACGGAAATAATAAAAAGAATAATGCGGATTCCCAATTATTAAAACAGCTGCATACAGAAGATGGAAATAATGAAGAATCTTCAGCAGCAAAGGAAACAATAGCAAAAGCTGAAGATAATAAGGAGGCTTTGTTATTAAAACAGCTTTATGCCAAAGATGTAAAGAGTGGAAAAAATCTGTTGCCAGCGGAAGCCGCCGTGAAAGGTGAAAATAATAAGGATGATGTTTTATTAAAACATTCAACAGGAACGGATGAACAGATTTCAGATCTAAAAAAGCTGAACAGAAAAATCCCGTTAAATTCAAAGCTCGAGCCAGGGGATAAATCGATTAATGATTCCATGGATATTAAAGTAAAAAGAAAATTCAATGTAAAAGAAGAAAATAATAAACCCGAAATTCAAAAAGATCATCAGAAATATCCTCTTAATGAAAAAGCGTCATTTTTTCAGGATGGAGTCAAAAATATGCCGGAAAAACCGGCTGCCAAATTAAGTGGGGTTGCTGATTATCCCGAGAATAAAAATAATTTTGTAAAAGTATCCGGTGTTGCAGATGCTAATGGGGAATTCAGGGGTAATGTTCTAGAAAACACTGATATTTCCAGAAATTATGTAAACTTTAATAAAGAGATGGCTGGAGACAAAGATTCCATTGAAAAAACAGGAGAGATAAATACCGATTATTTTGGAAAAAAAATTACCCGGATAGAACCTGATAACAAAGATAATATGTCCTTTTTAAATTCCAGATCATCAAATAAAGCCATGGAAGAGGTCTTGTCTGAAAAAGTTGGGAAACCGTTTCAAAAACCTGACCAGGCAAACATCATGGGCCAGATAGTTAAAAAGGCTGTGCTGGATATAAAAAATGGCCAAAAGTCTATTAAAATTAGTTTAAAACCTGAATATCTTGGCCGCCTGGAACTTAGAGTTTCCATTGATAATCATCAAGTAGTTCTTAAGATGCTCACCGAGACTCCAATGGTCAAAGACATAATAGAAAATAATATTGCCCACTTGAAAGCAGAGTTGGGGAATCATGGATTGGAAATAGATAAATTTGAAGTCCAGGTTGGTGAAAATTTGAACTATGAGAAAAAAGGGCATGAAAAAAATGAAAATTTTCAATTATATACCGAAAAAAAGAATGGAAAAGATTCTGACCAGGAGATGATTGAAGAACCTGAAAAATCAATTTTGCAAGAGAGCGGAGAAAAAAGTGCGGGCCTTGTGGGAGTCTTTGCCTGAAAAAAATAGATCAGTCTTTAATTAATAATTTGGGCTTGATCATGACATTGGCCATCAGATGTCAAAGCTGAGTGTATGGCCGACATCAAAACTAAGCTCAATAATTTGTTCAATTTTTTTTTACAGGAGGTGAATAAAATGGATGTGTCACCATTAAATGCTGTGGATACAGGGCTTAACAATATAAAAAAATATGATCCCAACTCTGATTACATGGGAAAAGAGACTTTTTTAAAATTACTTGTTGCTCAATTGGAAAATCAGGACCCCCTCAGCCCAATGGACAATCTGGAATTTACCAGCCAGCTTGCTCAGTTCAGTTCCCTGGAACAATTGACCGATATTAACAAAAATATAGAGGCTCTCCAGGCTTATCAGTCGGCCACAAATAATGCTCAGGCTGTCAGTCTCATTGATAAAGTTATTACAGCCTCTGGTAATTCCATAAACGTAAATAATGGTACTGCAGATGAGATTATGTTTGAACTGGAAGGTAATGCTGCCGGGATTATTGTCAGCATATATGATTCTGCTGACAATTTAATTAATATAATAAGAGGGGGAAATCAAAACGCAGGGATGAACAAAGTTGCCTGGGATGGTACCGACAATGCAGGGAGAGCTGCGCCGGATGGATTATATACTTTTGAGGTGCTGGCTGCAGACGTGAATCAGGACCCTGTGGAAGTGAAAACCTTTTTAACAGGTACCGTGGATCGGGTTATATTTAAAAATAATACTCCATACCTGTTAACGGGAAATAGTGAAGTTCCTCTTGAGAACGTTGTTTCTGTAAGTAAAAAAAATGAAATAACAAGGTAGAAGTATTTCATGTATTAAGGGAGGTATTGTAATATGTTTAGCTCATTAGCTTCAGCAGTTTCAGGGATGAATGCAAGCAGTGTAGCAATGTCAGTGGTGGGGGATAACATTGCAAATGTGAACACTCCGGCTTTTAAGTCAAATGCATCATCATTTGCAAATGTAATGTATCAGTCATTGGAAGGTGGAGTTGGGGGAGAGGTGGGAAGCGGAGTTAGTTTTGAGGGGACGGTTCCATTTTGGAGCCAGGGAGCCTTTGAATCAACCAGTAACCCCACTGATCTGGCAATAAACGGAAGCGGTTTTTTCCAATTAAGACATACAGACGGAACAGTTGCATACTCAAGAGCCGGAGGGTTTACTTTTGACGTTAACGGGAATCTTGTTAATTCCCAGGGTATGTTTGTTCAGGGGTATGAGATTGATCGCGCCACCGGAGCCTTACAAAATATTGTTGATATTAATGCCCCTGGTCTGACCATTCTGCAGCCCAATGCAACCACCTCTTTATCAATGGATATAAATCTTGATGCAGCGGCCGCAACAGGTGATCAGTTTAGTACTTCAATATCGGTTTATGATTCCCTCGGAAATGCTCTCCCTCTTGAGCTGACATTTACAAAACAGGCAGCAGCAGGGACATGGGCAGCAGCAGCCTCTGTATCCGCTGCATATGCCGGCACAGCTTCTACATTTGCTATTGGCCCTCTACCGCCACCTGCACTTGCGCCTGGAGCAACACAAACCTTTGTATTCAATAGCGCAGGAGCTATGACAACCCCTGCCTATGATGCTGCAAATCCTGTAACCATTGAGCTTTCTTTGGACAACGGTGCAACATCACCCCAGAATATAACCTGGGATCTCTATGACAGTGGAGGGACAACATTGGGGGATATAACGGGATATTCTTCAGAATCGACTAAAACTTTTCATACTCAGGACGGTTATCCCACGGGTATTTTACGCAAAGCCACTGTGGATGAGGATGGATTTGTTTATGGAGTATATTCAAACGGCCAGGTCGAGGCCTTTTATAGGGTTGTTCTGGCTGATTTCCCCAATTATTATGGATTATCAAATGTTGGAAATAATAATTATCTGGAAACCCTTCAGTCTGGGCAGCCTCTTTTGGGGCCTCCTAAAACAGGTAAGCTGGGGAGTATAAATTCCAGTTCCCTGGAAATGTCAAATGTGGATCTTGCCACTGAGTTTGTTAAGATGATAACCTATCAAAGGTCTTTTCAGGCTAATACCAGGGTTATTACAACAAGCGATGAAATGCTCACAGAACTTATAAATCTTAAACGATAAAGAGCTGTACCTGAAAAAAAGGTAAGAGGGGCCAAGGCCTGACCCCTCTTTTAACTTTGGCCATGAGATGCCAGAATTGAGCTATGGTGAAATTAAAAAAGATCTGGCTGTTTGAGTGCAGCGAGTTTTAGATATTTTTGAATTTTATTATAGTTCAATCTATTGCTGAAATTCAGTACCCTCCTTTCTCCTTTTTTTATTCAAACGTCAAAGTCTTGACAAATATCTAAAGAAAATGGCGCAAAATATAGCGGGATTTTGAGTTGATGATTTAATCCTCTTTAACATATTGATTTGTTTTAAAATAGAATTTATTCATAGAAAAGTGCTGTTTTAATTCACAGGGCGCTGATTTACGCAGGGAAAAAACAAATCTACAACTCTTTATCAGCCTTTTGTTAATTTGATTTTTTCCCTCTTTCCGGGATATGGCATTTTCTTTGCACTGCAAAGTTATATCTGTTTTTTTTGTTTTATTTTTTAAGGCACTCTTATGTTGGTAAAGATATGCAATCGGGAGAAAAGGTGATGTCAAACAAGCTTCTTATAATTATCGGTGCAGTTGTTGTATTATTACTTATGGGAATTATGGGAGCAGGATTTTATGTTGTTTTGAATAAAATTTCTGAGGTATCTGCTCCTGACCAGGAAATAGCTGAGGAAGTCACAGAGGAAGAAGAAACAATAAAACCGATGTTTCCGCTGCAAAGTTTTGTGGTAAATCTTGCTGATAAAAATGGTAAACGATATTTAAGGAGCACCATAGAGCTTGAAATGAGTGAATCAGATTTAAAAGAGGAGATAGAACAGCGCCTGCCCAAGGTGAGAGATACTATTTTAATGGTATTGCCTTTAAAATCTTCTGATGAGCTAAAAAGTCATGAAGGTAAAATTGCGCTAAGGGACGAGATTATGGAAAAAATAAACAGTTTTTTGACTAAAGGAACTATAACAAACGTATATTTTACCGAGTTTGTAATTCAATAAAGATATAATTATGGCTGAACAGATTTTATCACAAGAAGAGATTGATGCCCTTTTAACCTCCATGGAAAAAGGTGATGTCGAGGTTGAATCTGAAGAGGATGATAAAAAGAAGGCTGGTGGCACAGTCGAGGCCTATGATCTTACTTTAAAATCATTAATGTCCGAAGAACGCTTCTATGCCCTTGAAGAGGTTTTTGACAGGTTTAAAATGTTTGCGCAAAATACTTTGTCCACCGTTTATCAAAAAACCATTGAAGTAAAATATATCTCCTCTGAAATGGTAAAGTATGAAGAATTTATGTCAGCACTTTCCAGCCCAACCATAATAAATATTTTTACCATGGACCCGCTCATCGGGTCATGTTTGTTCGTGGTTGAACCGAATCTGGTCTTTACTCTTATTGAAAACATGTTTGGTGGTGAGGGTAATACAGAGTTCGAAATAAGAGATTTTACATCAATAGAAAAAAAAATGATGGCGACTTTTGCCCTTAATATATTCAAGGATTTTGAGCTGGCCTGGGAAATTGTTACCCCCACAAAGTTGATGCTTAGAGGTACCGAGACAAAACCTGAATATGTACGTGTTGCAGCCCCCTATGATGTAATGCTGAACTGTGCCTTTTCAGTCAGTCTAAATGAAATTGATGGGAATATATATTTTTGCCTTCCCTGTATAATGTTGGAACCGATAAGGGATAAGCTGACAAGTGCATATATGATCGGGAAAGAAATTGAAAATGCATGGAGGCCACAATTGCAGGAACTGCTGAAAGATGCTCTGGTTACTGTTACAGGAGAATTGGGGAAAAGTGTTTGTACGGTGGAGAGCTTGTTAAGTCTGGAAGCAGGTGATGTTATGCTTCTTGATAAAGGCCCCCATGATCCCCTTACAATTAATGTGGAAGGCGTGATTAAATATTATGGTTTTCCCGGCGTGATCAAAGGGAATCGGGCGGTTCAGATTACAACAGTAGTATAGAAAATGGAGATTATCTGTAAACATGGCTGATATGGATGAGAAAAATCAATTAACTGATTCTAATAGTCTGCCGCAATTGGATACAAATGGAAAAAATAACGGTACCCTTGCACCAGGCGATAAAAATTCTTCCCTCCAGAGTGAAAAAAATCTCGATTCTATTCTTGATATCCCTTTACAATTATCTGTGGAGCTTGGAAGGACAAAAATGCTCATTAATGAGCTGTTAAAACTTTCTCAGGGTTCAATTGTAGAGCTCTCCAAGGTTTCTGGGGAGACACTGGATGTATATGCAAATTTCAGATTGATTGCAAAAGGTGAGGTGGTGGCGGTCAACGACAATTATGGAGTACGGTTGACCGAAATAATCAGCCCCTCTGAACGGGTTAAGAGTTTAAAATGAATTATAATAATGAGATGCTTTTCCCTGCGTTTAAAATTATATTTGCCATGATCCTGGTTGCAGCCGCGTTGGGTGTTGTTTTATACGTTATGAAACGTGTTCTGCAGAAAAAATCTATTGGTGCAAAGGGTAAATTGATCGAAGTTCTCGGCACTTCGTATATTGGAGTAAAAAAAAGTATTCTTCTTGTTGATGTCCTTGGAACGATATTGGTTCTTGGGGTGACGAATGACAATATTACTTTACTTACAAAAATTGATAACAGGGAATCAGCCGGGGATGACCCATTGGCTGACCGGGGTCTGCATGGCTAAATCGATTAAAATATGCATTAT
>CAZNFB010000015.1:0-8425 GCA_964572105.1 uncultured Desulfobacteraceae bacterium | reverse complement strand
TGACCCATTGGCTGACCGGGGTCTGCATGGCTAAATCGATTAAAATATGCATTATACTTATATTGATCCTAAGTGTTGATTTTGGCAGTTTGCCCGGGGCTTCAGCGGCTGAAAATCAGATCCTTTCCACTCCTTTTATCAATATAGGATTAAAGGGTGATCAGCTTGACGAGGCTGGTGAATTATCCGTTGTTCTCAAGATTTTTTTGCTCTTAACGGTTCTTTCCCTGGCACCGGCAATTCTTATAATGCTAACTTCATTTACAAGGATAGTAATTGTTTTGTCCCTTCTTCGTCAAGCAATGGGCACACATCAAATGCCACCCAATCAAGTTCTTATTGGGTTGGCTCTTTTTCTTACCATGTTTATAATGACCCCTGTGTGGGAAAATATTCAGCAGCATGCAATGGAGCCCTATAACGAAAAAAAAATCACATATAAACAGGCATTAAATGCAGCTGCAAAGCCTTTAAGGAAATTTATGTTTTCTCAAACGCGGGAAAAAGATCTGGCTTTATTCGTGGATATAACGGCTGCTGAAAGGCCTGAAAATATTGATGACATTCCAATCTCCATACTTATACCTTCTTTTATTATCAGTGAGATAAAAACAGCATTTATGATAGGTTTTATCCTTTATATCCCTTTTTTGGTTATAGACATGATCGTAGCCTGTGTTCTGCTATCCATGGGAATGATGATGCTCCCGCCGATTATGATTTCCCTCCCTTTTAAGCTGATGTTATTTGTTCTGGCCGATGGATGGTATTTGATTGCAGGATCCCTTATTAAAAGTTTTGCATAAAGTATTTAAAAAAAATGACTCCTGAATTTGCAATAGATTTTTTTTTGGAAGGTTTGAACATGGCTTTAATGATTGCCGGACCACTTTTATTAAGCGGTTTGGTAGCGGGGGTTGTGGTGAGTATATTCCAGGCTGCGACATCCATTAATGAAATGACACTTGTTTTTATTCCCAAAATGCTGGCAGTGGGATTGGCCCTGGTATTGTTTTTCCCATGGATGCTTCAGATGCTGGTCGGTTATACCCAAAATATATTAATCAACATACCATTATATATTAAATAGCACTAAAAACTGTTTGTTTTTTAATCTATTTCTTCCCAGCTTTTTCCTGGAAGAACCAAAAACGAGATTATAAATTTTATGATATGGATGGTACAATAAATATTTCTTTACCCCAGGTTCAGATATTTCTTTTAATATTTTTGCGTGTGTCAGCAATCATGCTGATGGTGCCTATTTTTGATAACAAAAGTATTCCTCTTCTTTTTAAGGCTGGGCTTGTATTTTCCATAAGTATTATTCTTTTTCCAGTTGTAAATATAAATGAAAATATATTTACATATAAACCAGTCTATTTTGCAATTGGTGTTGCAAGTGAAATTATGATCGGAGCAATTATCGGTCTTTCTGTAAAACTATTGTTCGCCGGAATTCAGCTTGCAGGGCAATTGAATGGGATTCAGATGGGTTTAAGTATGTCAAGTACTCTGGATCCAACCATCAATGCTAATATTACTACAGTTTCTCAATTTATTAATATGTTTGCATTGCTGATATTTTTAATTACAAATGCTCATCACTTGATTCTGCGTGCCCTTGTGGAAAGTTTTGCAATTATCCCTCCTTTTGATTTTCAACTCAATAAGCAATTAATGGAAATAATCATAAACCTTGGGGGAAATATGTTTGTCATCGGTGTTAAAGTTGCCGCCCCTTTGATGGCAGTTCTTTTGCTTGTAAGTGTGGCTTTTGCGCTGACTGCCCGCACAGCTCCCCAGATGAATATAATGTTTGTGGCCATGCCTGTTAAAATTTTTGTCGGGCTTTTATTTTTGGGTTTTTTCCTTCCCTTGTTTGATACAATTTTTCAGCAGTTGTTTAGTGGATTGGGAAAAGAATTTATGCTTTTATTAAAACATATGTAGATATAGATTTTCAGATAATATTATGGCTGATGACAGCTTTCAGGAAAAAACTGAAGCGCCTACTCCAAAAAAACGGAGTAAAGCCAGGAGTGAAGGCCAGGTTGCTGTAAGTAAAGAAGCAGGTGCAGTATTTATTTTGTTTTTTGCACTGGGAGTATTCTATTTTGCAGGGGTCAAGATGCTTTTGGATCTTGATATTTTTATACGCTTTATGCTGGAAAACCTTGCGCCTGATGAATTAAATATAGAAAGACTTACCAATTTATTACTGCATACTATTAAACAGATACTGTCGATATTAATTCCGTTATTTGTTGCGGTTATTATTGCCGCAATTGTTGGAAATATTGCACAATTCGGTTTTTTATTCACGTTTAAGCCCCTTGCTCCCAAAATGTCCAAATTAAATCCCATAAGTGGCATGAAAAAATTTGTTTCACTTAAATCCCTGGTGGAAGTAGTTAAATCCATTTTAAAGGTGGGGATTATAGGTGGTGTCTCTTATGTAATGGTAAAAAAAGAGATCCCTGCATTTCCGGCCCTGATTCACATGGGTGTTATTGATATACTTGCTTATATAGGGATAACATCATTTAAAATATGTATTTATACCTGTCTGGTTCTGATAATTTTGGCGGCGTTGGACTATGCTTATCAAAAGTGGGAGTTTGAAAAAAAATTAAAAATGTCTAAACAGGAAATAAAAGAGGAAACAAAACAAACCCAGGGAGACCCCCTTGTTAAATCCAGGATACGAAAAGCTCAGATGGAAATGGCATTGCGCAGGATGATGCAGGATGTTCCAAAAGCTGACGTTGTAATAACAAACCCAACACACTTAGCTATTGCGCTTAAATATGATATTAAAATAATGGCGGCTCCTAAGGTCGTTGCAAAAGGGGCCGGCATTGTTGCTGAACGTATAAGGGAGATTGCCATGGAAAACAACGTCCCCATAGTGGAGGAAAAGCCCCTTGCGCAAGTATTATATAAAGCTGTGGAGATTGGAGAATCCATACCTGCTGATCTGTACAAGGCTGTTGCTGAAGTACTGGCGTATGTGTACAGGTTAAAAGGAAAGAAAAAATTGTAATTGCCATTGGCATAAAAGATGCAAATTTTTTTTGAAAGGGAATAAATAATGATCAAATTATTTAAATTAAGTATAAAAATATCCGGGAAGCTATAAATAATGGAGACTGGAAGTAACGCCGAAATTATTGGTAATACAGGGGTAATAGCAAAAACCGGTGAACTTGTTTTACCATTTGGTGTGGTCATTATACTGGGTGTCATGATAATGCCGATTCCTCCTATTTTGTTAGATCTGTTTTTGTCCTTTAGCATTACAATCTCTTTAATAATTCTTCTTGTGGGGCTCCACCTTCAGAATCCTTTGGAATTTTCAACATTTCCTTCGCTCCTTTTAATTGTAACCCTGTTCAGGTTATCTTTAAATGTTGCTTCAACCAGGGTCATTCTCCTCCATGGAGATGAAGGTATTACTGCAGCCGGCAAAATTATTTATTCCTTTGGAAATTTTGTTGTTGGTGGAAACTACCTGGTGGGGATTATAGCCTTTCTGATTTTGGTGGTAATTAATTTTGTTGTAATAACAAAGGGTGCAGGAAGAATTGCAGAAGTGGCCGCACGTTTTACACTGGATGCATTGCCTGGAAAACAGATGAGCATTGATGCCGATTTAAATGCCGGACTTATAGATGACAGGGAAGCACGGGAAAGAAGGGAAACAATTTCCCGTGAGGCCGAATATTATGGATCGATGGATGGTGCCAATAAGTTTGTTCGTGGGGATGCAATAGCCGGAATAATGATAACCGGTGTCAATATTGTCGGAGGCCTTACCATTGGTGTTTTTCAAAATGGAATGACTTTTGCCAAAGCAGCTGAAAACTATACCCTATTAACAGTGGGTGACGGATTAGTCTCTCAGATTCCCGCGCTTATTATATCGACAGCAGCAGGTATTATCGTAACCAGAGCCGGAACCAAAATAAATATGGGTATAGAGATATCAGACCAGCTGTTAAATAATTCGCGGGTTATGAAAATTGCAGCGATTATACTTTTGGGATTGGCCATTGTACCCGGGCTTCCATTTTTACCTTTTTTTATACTTGCTGTTATTGTAGCGATTGCAGCATTCTTGATCACCAAGGAGCAAAAAGAGAGTGTTGCTAAAGATGTAGCAATGAAACAGAAAAAAACTGAAGCAGAAATTAAACCCTCTGAAAAAGTTGCTCATCTGCCCCCCATAGATGTTCTTGGATTAGAGGTGGGGTATGCCCTTGTCCCTTTGGTGGATGTGGAACAAAACGGAGAGGTTCTGGATCGGGTTAAAGCGATCAGGCGTCAGTTGCTCCATGATTTGGGAATAGTTGTTCCCCCCATTCATATTAAAGATAATCTGCAGCTTAAGCAGAGTGAATATATGATTCTGCTTAAAGGGAATGAGCTGGCAAAAGGTGAGCTTGTAATGAATAAATATTTGGCAATGAATCCTGGAAATGTGCAAGAAGCTCTTGGCGGTGTAAAGACAATTGAGCCGACCTTTGGCCTGCCGGCTTACTGGATTAATGAATCGGAAAAGGAAAAAGCATTGTCTTTGGGATATACTGTGGTTGATCCTGTTACCGTTATTACCACCCACCTTTCAGAGATTATTAAACGTAATGCCCATGAGCTGTTAGGACGGCAGGATGTTCAACAGATATTAGATAATCTGAAAGACTCAAATCCCAAGGTGGTCGAAGAACTTGTTCCCAATATCCTTTCATTGGGCGGAGTAATGAAGGTTTTGCAGAATCTGTTGATTGAGCGAATTCCCATTCGTGACATTTTAACAATCTTGGAGACTCTGGCTGATTGGGCGCCGGTGACAAAAGATTTGATTATGCTCACTGAATATGTTCGCCAGGCTCTGGCGAGGACAATTACAGGGTTGTATCAAACTCCCCATGGTACGATTGTAGCCATGGTTTTTGAGCCTGATGTTGAAAAAGATCTTTTAGGCGCAATTCAGCAAACCGACCAGGGAACTTTTTTCGCCATGGATCCTGGAGCATCACAAAGGGTAATGAATGCGGTCATAGATAAAATAGGGGTTTTTGCATCGTCACAGCTTCAACCACTGGTCTTATGTTCACCGGTTTTAAGGTACCATTTTAAAAAATTTGCTGATCGGTTTATCCCTGATTTAGTCGTACTTTCATATAATGATATTTTAAATGATGTGAAAATAGAAACATTTGCGACCATAGGATATTTAAATGCAGATTAAAAAATTTGAAGCAAAAGATATGGCAGAGGCATTCAGGCTGATTAAAAAAGAATTTGGCCCTGATGCTGTGATTCTCCATGCTAAAACGCTTGAAAGTAAAAGTACCATACCCGGCGGTAAAAAACCGGGGGTTATTGTTACAGCCGCAATTGACAAGCCTTGTCCTGTTTTTGTGCAAGAGAAAATATTAAAGGGAAAAAATAGTATTAAATTGCAAAAAAACAGTGGGAAAAAAGTTTTATCAAAAAAAGAGAAAGAGCCTGATATGTTTAAGTCTTTAAAGACTTTTTCAAGTGATATCAAGGATGAAATAGATGATAGAAATGATTTAAATGCTGATGAAATACGTCAGGGATTATTGTTTAATATATTATCAATGGGAGGCATTGATAAGGATATTGTGCAAAACCTTATTGATGATCTGAATATAAAAGAATTGCCGGAAGAATTGCTGAAAACAACAGACCCTGAAGAATCCCTTACCATGATCCTTGAAGAATGCAAGGTGCTTGCAAAACCTCTGGAAATAGAACCAGGGGTACAAAAAATTGTTTGTCTTGCAGGACCTTCCGGCGTTGGTAAAACCACTACGATTGCAAAAATTGCGGCTCATTATACAATAAAAAAACAGGTTAATGTTGGTATAATCAGCCTTGACGATTCCAGGATTGGAGCAATGGAGCAGGTGGATATATATGCAAAAATAATAGGCTGTTGTCTGGAAATAGCTTCAGATATTGATGGTATAAAAATCGCCCTTAAAAGATTGGAGCAATGTCCCCTTGTTTTAATAGACACCGGCGGTATTAATCAAAGGAATCGAGAAAATATAGATCGTTTGAAATCATTTCTGAAACAGATACCTTCTGTGGAAGTTCATCTTGTTCTAAGCGGAACAACAAGGTATATGGCTCTTGCTGATATGGTAAGGGGTTTTAATCTAATCTCTGTGAACAGAATTGTTTTTACAAAACTTGATGAAACAGATGATTTTAAAAGTATATTGAACTTTTTAATATCGACAAAAATTCCTGTTTCATATTTTACAAATGGGCAAAAAGTTCCCTATGATATTTTGCCGGCATCTCCCAGGCTCATTGTTGATATGATTTTGGGAAGAAAAAAAGAAGAAAAGAATATTTATAAACTTGAACCGCTTAAAACCAGCAGAAAAAAGCAGATGAATCAGGACGCGGTCGATTCCATTGAATATTTTATTGCAGATATAAATCAGAATAATTTTCATTCTCCTGACTGCAAAAAAATGGAAAAAATAAATTTCGAAAATATTGTTGTATTCGAGAATATTCAGGAGGCGGTAGATAAAGATTTTGTTCCTTGCAAATTATGTGCTTCTGTAGAGGTTGAAGCATATTACAGGTTTTTTATGACAGATAATAAAAAGGCTGTTGGTGAGTACATATAGGCGATATCCGTCATATGGAGATGGACGATAATGAAAAAAAATAAGCCCTTGGGCAATGTAATAAATTTTTCAGGGAGAGCAAGGAGTACAAAATATCCCCCGGATAAAAAGGAACCACCGTCTCAGAACAAATTGACCAGAATAATAGCCATTACAAGTGGAAAGGGTGGAGTGGGCAAGACTAACATTGTTGCTAACCTTGGCTTTGCACTTAGTCGGCTGGGTAAGAAGGTTCTGATCTTAGATGCCGATTTAGGTCTGGGAAATATGGATGTGTTATTGGGACTTGCCCCTAAATTTAATATATCC
Organism: uncultured Desulfobacteraceae bacterium; assembly: GCA_964572105.1. GTDB lineage: Bacteria > Desulfobacterota > Desulfobacteria > Desulfobacterales > BuS5 > DAOWMW01. The sequence continues at coordinate 1,436 of CAZNFB010000015.1, read as the reverse complement.
CATGTTATTATGGGTGAAAAAGAGATCTCTGAAATCCTTGTTAAAGGGCCCGGAGGTATGATGATACTCCCTGCAGCTTCTGGTATTTATGAACTTACACAATTGTCCCGGGAGCAGCAGGGCCGGATCTTTACTGAACTTGATTCTCTGCTTAAAGATATGGATATTTTATTAATAGATACTGCAGCAGGAATTTCTTCCAATGTTATGTATTTCAACGTCTTTGCCCATGAAATTATGGTTATCGCCACACCTGAACCCACTTCTATTACTGATGCTTATGCTTTAATGAAAGTTTTATCATTAAAATATTCCGAAAAAAAGTTCAGATTAATTGTTAATTTGGCAAGGAGCGTTCAGGAGGCAGGTTATGTTTTTAAACAATTGCAGCTTGTTTCCAATAGATTTTTGGATATCAGTATCGATTATACAGGGCATGTTTTAAAAGATGAAAGGATTACAAAGAGTGTAAGAAATCAAAAAATAGTCGCTGAAATGTTTCCTGATACAGCGTCGACTCTCTGTTTTTTTGAACTTGCAAAAAAAATATGTAAACTCCCCCCCCCTGACCTGACAAAGGGAAGAGCAGATAATTTCTGGGAAAATTTTTTTAAAAATGAGTAGTGCTTGTAATTTGGATCATTAACAAAAAAAAAGGATAAATTGCAGAGCAGATGGAAGTGCAAACACCAAAAAATGAAAAAGAAAAATTAGCTTTGAGGGATCAGTTAATTACTGAACATCTTCCATATGTTAAACGGATTGTTTACAGAATTGCAATTAATCTCCCTGTTGGTGTTGTTGATATTGCTGATTTGATTAATGCAGGGATCATCGGTTTAATTCAGGCTGCAGAGAAGTATGATCCGTTAAGTGGTAATAAATTCATGACCTATGCTTCATTCAGGATAAAAGGGGAAATATTAAGTGAGTTACGGGCCAGGGATTTTCTTTCAAGATCTGTAAGAAGTAAAATCAGGGGAATGGAGAAAGCATATTCTGGACTTAAAAAGAGACTGGACAGGGATATTGAAGATCATGAAGTTGCAAAAGAAATGTCAATGGAATTATGTGAGTTTCATAAGGTAAAAAGAATGGCTTCTTTATCCTTTGTCAGTTTCGATGACATAGGATATTCTTCAGGACATGAGGCTGATAAATTGATGGGGAAAATAATCTCTGGTGTTAAAAATGATGCATTTGATCAGGTTAGAATAAAAGAGGTTGAATCTATAACAGCAAGTGCAGTAAAAGAGCTCCCCGAAAAGGAAAAGCTCGTAATATCTTTATACTACCAGGATGAATTAACAATGAAAGAGATAGGTGCTGTACTGGATATTACAGAGTCAAGAGTATCCCAGCTTCATTCCCAGGCGATTATCCATTTGAGAAAGAAATTAAGAAAGGCTGATCTTTTGGAGGATTAAACTTTTGGG
>CAZNFB010000014.1:0-22739 GCA_964572105.1 uncultured Desulfobacteraceae bacterium | reverse complement strand
ATGGGCCAAAAGACAAGCTATTTCGTTCAACTTATAAAATTTTCGTTCCTTATTACTTAATAAAATCAGGGTTGGTTTTAATTGTGGCCCAAGATAAAATCAAGCCCTAAAACCATGAAGAATTCGGAGTTTTATTATGCATTTTGATCTTAGTGGAAAAACAGTATTCATTGCAGGTTCCACCGGGGGTATTGGCAGGGCGGTTGCCGAAAAATTGGCTGAAATGGGTGCTGATATTGTCTTAAATGGCCGCAACGCGGAATCTGCTGAAGAGGTGATGGAAAACATTAAAAAAAAAGGTGTAAAAGTTATTTTTGAAAAAGCCGATATCAGGAAGTATGATGAGGTTGAACAGGCTGTGGAAAATGCTTTAGAGAAATTGGGTAAAATAGATATTCTTGTGGCAAGTGGGGGGGCAAGCGGAAAAGATTTTGCTCCGAGTTTTTTCCATGAAACAGACCCTGCAGACTATCCTATTTATGCAAAAGCCCAGTGGTGGTCAAGGCTTTACTGTGTAAAAGCCTTGTTGAACCATATGCGGGAGAGAAAAGCGGGGAAGATTATCATGTTAACTACTGATGCAGGGAGATGCCCCACTCCTGCGGAATCTGTGGTGGGCGGAGCAGGGGCCGCACTTGCCATGTCCACAAAGGTATTGGCCCAGGAGTTGGCCCGGTGGCAGATAAGGGTCAACGCTGTCAGTACAACAATTATCGAGAATTCTATTAGTTATGAATTTGTTACAGAATCTTCTCCATCACTTGCCCATGTTTTTAAAAAGGCTATAGTAAAGCAGCCCTTTCCTGTGACAATAGACGATGTGGCCAATGCCTGCGCATTTTTTGCGTCCAGTGCTTCCGATGGAATTACCGGCCAGATATTGAGCGTAAACGGCGGGTTATGCTTTCCATAGCGAACTGGTTATAAAAAAGCAGGAAACAGGGCAATGCTTTAAATAGTGCTTCCCGGCTTAAAAATAAAGAATACCCCATCAATTTTTTCAGCCATAAAGAATGCGAGGTTTCTAATGGGAGTAACAGCTGATTTTAATATTCTTGAGAAGATTGGTGAAAGCCTTTATTCCAAAGTTTATAAGGTAAAGGATAAGGGGAAGGAGGGCAACTTTCATATCTTTAAGCTGATCAAACCTGAATATCGGTATAAGGGTATGACTGATTCCTTAAACCGGCAGATCCAGCAGTTTAGCAATATTAATTTGCCTAAATTTAGAGTACCGGTTTTATACTCCACTGATGAAGGTGAAATATGTTTATTACACGATTTGTTCCCCGGGTTCACCCTTGACAAGTGGCATAAATCGGTTCCCGACTTTAATTTGTCCGCGTTTTTAAGGCTTGCAATTAATCTTGCAGCGGAACTTGCCGAAATTCATGGAGCGGGTAGTATCCATAAAGGTTTAAAACCTTCTAATATACTTGTGCAGCCTGATACTTTCAATGTTCGGATCATTGATAATGTTCGTGTTCTTGACATGAATCAGTTGAGTCATTTTATTTTTAATGATTATTTCCGCTGCCACACACTCCCCTATATATCCCCGGAGATGACTGGGAAAATCTGTTATTCCATTGATTATACATCGGATCTTTATTCCCTTGGTACAATCTTTTATGAAATTGCTGGAGGAAAGCCTCCTTTTATTAATGAAGATCCCCTTGAAATTATTTACTCCCATTTGGCGGAGATTCCCGTATCATTGACAAAGATAAACCCGTATATACCTGTTCAGCTTGATAAAATTATTTTACGCCTTTTGGAAAAGCTCCCTGAAAAACGTTATCAAACAGCAGCAGGTCTTAAATACGATTTAGAGGTATTTTTAAATGGGGTGCTGGAATATGATGCAATCAGACCCTTTGATCTTGGAACAAGGGATTATGCTTCCCGCATTACCATCCCTTCAATAATGGTGGGCCGCGATAATGAGAAAGTGCAGCTCTTAAGGGAATATGAAATGGTTTGCAAGGGGGATGGCAGGGGCGCGATTATTTCCGGCTTTTCAGGGGTGGGGAAAACCCGTCTGATTCAGGAACTGCAGCTGCCCATTGTTGCCGCCCGCGGTTATTACACTTCCGGCAAATTTGACCAGTTTCAAAAACATATACCCTATGCCACCCTTATCCAGGCCCTAAGGCATCTTGTTTGTCTTTTTCTTACTGAAGAAAAGGATCGAATTCTTTTTTGGAAAAAAAGAATTTTAAGCGCCACAGGTAAAAACTGTCAGCTTATTATAGATATTGTTCCTGAGGTGGAGCTTATAACCGGTAGCCAGCCCCTGGTTCCTGATTTGCCCCCTGTTGATGGCCGTAACAGATTTAACGATACTTTGAGCCGGTTTATCGCCTCTTTTGCCAGCAAGGAGCATCCATTAACCATTTTTATAGATGATCTGCAATGGTGCGATGATGCTACATTGGCTTTTTTCGAGATTCTTTTTACTGATATCAGGGAATATTCATATGTTTTCTGGATAGGTGCTTACCGTCATAATGAAGTTGATGAAACCCATGGACTGATCAGACTTTTTGAAAAAATAAAAAAAAAGGAAGCATCCATTCTTCATATTTATCTTGATCCCCTTGAACCTGAATATGTTAATGAAATGATTGCCCATATTTTAAATACTGATCCTCGCAGGGTAGTTTCCCTTTCTAAAGTTATTTATAAAGTTTCCGGTGGTAATCCCTTGTTTATAAGTGAGACTCTCCGCTGGATGTATGACCGAAACCATCTGAATATCACAGAAAAGGGGACCTGGAAATGGAATGAGGATCAGATGCGCCATTCCAATCTTCCTGAATCGGCCATGGAGTTGTTCAAAGATAAAATAGAAAGGTTTCCTGAAAAAACTGTTGATCTTCTTAAAATAGCGGCCCTGCTGGGTGCTGATTTTGAAGCCAAAGATCTTGCGCGGGTCGCCGGGCTGGAAATGGCCGATTTATACGCGGCTATTCATGTAGTTATTTCCCAGAATATTTTAAGGGATGAAAAAACGAGGCTGACATTTTTTCATGATCAGATCCAGCAGGGAGCAGACAGTTTGCTGACCGTGGAAGAAAGGCGCGGGATACATGCCAAAATAGCAGAATCGATGATTTCAGCAATCCCCGAAGGGGCTGATATCGAGGCCGTTGATAACCTTTTTAAAATTGTGAAGCATCTTGCCATGGGACGTTCTGCTGATCAGAGTATTGAAGAGAAAAATCTGGAAAGCCGTTTTAATTATTATGCAGGCACATGCGCTATGAACGCCCAGGCAATTGATAACGCATATTATTTTTTTAAAGATAGCATGGCTCTCTACCCTCATGAAACATGGGAAAATGATTATGATTTTCTGTTTAAATTGTATCAAAAAATGTCGAGGGTCACCGCATCTATAGGGAGGCAGGAAGAAGCAGAAATGATAATAGATACCTTGCTGACAAACGCAAAGTCAGATCTTGACAGTGCTGAATGTCTGGCGGAATATACAACCACCCTTTCTTCCCTGGGGAATCTTGAAGAGGCCATTAAAACGGGGAATGTCGGTCTTTTATATTTTAATAAATCTATTCCTGACAGTGACAGTCGGTTAATGGAAAAAGTTGATGAGCTTTTTAAAAGTATCCATCAGGGGAACAGGGACGTATGGCAGGAAATACTTGATACTGAACCATCTGCGGAAAGGGGGGTGCTGATTGAAACATCGATATATAGAAATCTACTCCCTGTCTATTACCTTGCCAATATGAAGCCTCAGACTATAATGGCTGCCCTATACTCCCTTGAGAATTGCTTTAAAGGTGGAATTAATCCCTCTGTTATTTATACATTTGCAGCTTTGGCATTTTATGCTTATCAAAGAAATCTGTCTGAAATAGCTTTTAAATATGAGGATCTGGCGTTTACCCTGGCTAAAAGATATTCAGGTTCTTTTGGAGTTACCCATGGAATTAATGGCTTTTTATGGGTTAGTTATCATACCCGTCACAGCGCTGATGATGTTATTGAAAAATCCTGGGATAATATCTCCGATGCTAAAAAATGTGGTGACCTTATAAACGCTGGTTTATCCTATGCCATTTATGTCTGGACTTTTATTATCAAGGGTGAAGATATGAAGCAGGCCGGGGATATTCTTGATGAATACGTCCGGTTTTCCGATAAATTCAATATTTCTGTTCCATTGAGTATAGCCATGGCCACTCTTGTGGGGTGGCAGGAAAATATGGATATAAACAGGGAGAACAGGGGTAAGGATGAGATTGAGTCTCTTTTAAAGAAATGGGAGGATGATAAGCATATAGCAGCCATTGCCTCTTATTATATTTCAGATGGGGTGGCTCAATATTATTTTGGAAATTTTTCCCAGGCGATTTTTTTTTTAAAAAAGGCCGAGCCATTTCTCATCTCAGTGGGTGAAACCATACTTTACAGAATCTGGCATGTTTTTATGTATGTGAGTATATTACGATCCCATGGAAAAAATGGGGTTTCTATTGGGGATAAAGAGTCTGCTGAACTTGCTGATATTTGTTTGAAGCGGGTTTCAATATGGGCAGGGTTGGGGCCGATTTTAAAACCCTATCTTTTTTTAATGAAGATGGAACATGCCCGGTCCCTTAATGATTTCAGCGAAGCAAGGCGGCTTTGTCTTGATGGAATGGATCTGGCCCATGGGGAAGGTTATATTTTTCTTAAAGGATATTTAAATCAGTCTCTGGGAGAGATGCTGGAAAAGAGGGGAAATGATCAGGCCGTCTATTTTTTGAACCAGGCCATTGCTAGTTATCATGTTTGCAAGGCCGAAGTAATGGCTGATAAAATTAAAACCCGGATAGGTTCTGGAAGAGAAAAAAGAGAAAAGGCTGCATGCAAAGAGATTCCCCTTAATAAAGCCCTTGATATTGATTACCTTTTTAATGCTACAAAAACAATTACAGGTGAAACCGATTTAAATAAACTGATCAGGATAATTTTGGAATATATCATGGCCAGGCTGGGGGCTGCCACAGGGTATCTGCTGATTGCTGAAGAAAAGGCTCTATTCCCCTATGTGTTCGGGGTAAAGGAAAAAAAAGTTTTAATTAAATTTAAGGATGAACCAGGGTTTTTAATAAACAGGTTAAGTATGGGGATCGCCCGTTATGTTTTTCGCACAAAAAAAATACTTCTTTTAGAAGATGCTTTTAAGGAAGGGGAGTTTGTTGCAGATGAGATTGTGCAAAGGGAAAAATTACGATCAGTTCTTTGTATCCCACTTATAAAACAGAAAGAGGTCCTTGGCATCCTTTATCTGGAAAATAGTCTGATAAAATCTGTTTTCACAGATGATCAGGTGGATTTTGCCTCTTTGTTGACCGGTCAGGCCGCCATTGCCCTGCAAAATGCTGTTTTGCTGCGGGATATGAAATCTGCCCATGAAACCATAAAGCAGATGAACCAGGAACTTGAGGATAAGGTTAAGGCACGGACAAGGGAACTCGACATGGTAAATGAAGATCTCAATGAATTTGCCCATGTGGTTTCCCATGATCTTAAGGCTCCTTTGCGTGGCATTATACAGCTTGCCGGGTGGATGACTGATGATTATAAAGACCTGATAGATAAAGATGGCCGGGAAATTCTCTTTTTACTGGAGAGTCGTGCAAGGCGGATGCATAGTATGATCAACGGGATCTTAAAATATTCCCGGGCGGGACGGATTAATGAACATCCAAGACCAGTGAACTTAAACAGGCTGGTTAAAGATGCGGCAGAGCTTATTGGTATGCCGAAATCTTTTACTCTTTCCATTCTTACTTCTCTTCCTGTCATAAGGTGTGAGGAGACTTTGGTATTTCAGGTTTTTCAAAATCTTTTTGACAATGCTGTGAAATATATGGATAAGGAAAAAGGGAAAATAGATGTTAACTGTATTGAGAAAGATTTTGGATGGCAATTTTGTGTTGCGGATAATGGGCCTGGGATAGATGAAAAAGATAGTAAAAAAGTGTTTCAGATCTTCCAGGCCTTGGGGTCTGAGGCTGAAACCGACAGCACAGGAATTGGCCTTGCTCTGGTGGAAAAAATAATTAATAAATTAGGCGGTCGGGTATGGTTGGAATCGGAAGTCGGTAATGGGAGTAAATTTTTCTTCACAATACCGAAAAATCATTAGTGTCCTGTTAAAAAGTTGCAAGAAAGAAAATACGGGGAGGGAAAGTGGAGTCCAATAGAATAAAGTTTCTTTTTGTGGAGGATGATAAAATAGACCAGATGATGTTTCAGCGGTTTATTGAAAAAGAGAAACTTCCTTATGATTATGTAGTGGAAAATTCTGTTTCCGGTGCAAAACTGGCACTTGAAAAAGGTGATTTCCACATTATTCTTTCTGATTATCACCTTGGTGATGGAACCGTTTTTGACCTCTTTGGTTGTTTTTCTGAAGATATACCTGTTGTGGTCATAACCGGTGGAGGAAGTGAGGAGATAGCTGTTAAAGCAATGAAAATGGGGGCCACGGATTATCTTATTAAAGATCCCGATGGTTATTATTTAAAGACTCTTTCCATAACTGTGGATAAAGCTCTTAAGGCCAAAACATCTGAACGGGTTTTGCGGGAATACAGGGAACATCTTGAGGAGATGGTTCAGAAACGGACAGAGCAGCTGAGCAATACAGTGAAACATCTTGAAAATGAGATAAAAGAGCGTAAGCGTGTGGAAAAATCCCTTAAAAAGAGTGAAGAATTTTTTGAAAAGACTTTTAATGATATGGTAACCATGGTTGCTGTTATGAATCCGGATGGGAAAATAATATTTGTAAATAATACTTTTCTTGCGACTTCGGGGCTTAGCCGGGGGGAGATACTCGGGAGTAAGATTTATAATAGCACACTATGGGATTACAGTGATGATGTACGTTTGACCACATATTATGATGTTAAAGAATGTTCCCTGGGAAAAACGTTTACGCGGGAGATTCAGGCTGCCACCGGGGATGGGAAGCTGATATGGGTCGATTATAGTATGCATCCGGTTTATAGTGAAGATAATAAGATAATCTTTATGGTGGGGGAGAGCAGGGACATAACTGAAAAAAAGATAATTCAAGAACAACTGCGCCAGTCGCAGAAAATGGAAGCGGTGGGGACCCTGGCCGGTGGTATTGCCCATGATTTTAATAATATACTGACCGCCATTAATGGATATTCTGAGTTAGCCCTTCTCTCTGTGCAAAAGAGCGACCCTGTGTACGACAGGCTGGTAAATATTCGTAATATGGGTGATCGCGCGGCAATGCTCACAAGGCAAATTCTGGCATTTAGCCGTAAGCAGGACTATGAACCGGAAAATGTAGCCATTAATTTTCTTTTGGAAGGGATGTCCAAAATGTTGAAACGGATGATCCCTGAAGATATTGATATTGAGTTTCGTCTTGAAAAGAATCTCCCATCTATAAAGGCGGATCCGGCTCAACTGGAACAGGTTGTGATGAATCTTGTTGTTAATGCAAGGGATGCCCTGGATGGAAAAGAAGAAAAAACAGGGGATGAAAAAATTATAATTGAAACCACCCCGGCCCTTGATGGGGACGACCCTTTTTTTACGATACTGCCCGATTTAAGTCCAGGGGAGTATATTGTTTTAACAGTAAGGGATACAGGGATCGGCATGGACGATGCTGTTAAGGAAAGGATATTTGAACCTTTTTTTACAACAAAAGAAAAAGGGAAAGGTACAGGACTGGGTTTGTCAACGGTTTTTGGGATAATAAAACAGAATAATGCCCATATTACAGTTTCGAGTGCTCCTGGTTCAGGGGCCCAATTCAGAATTTTATGGCCGGCTGTAAAGGAGAATGGAGTTACTTTAACCGGGAAAAAAAAGGAGGAGGTTACTCCTTTGGGCACGGAAACCATTCTTCTTGTGGAGGATGATCAAATGGTGCGGGACCTCACTGCTGAATTGCTCAAAGGCTTGAATTACAAAGTCTATGCTGCGACAAATGGTGTTGACGCACTTGAACAGGTGCAAAGAAAAAAAATAAAATTTGATCTGCTTATTACTGATGTGAGAATGCCCAAGATGAGTGGGGATAAGCTGGCAGCCCATCTTGAAAAAATAGCCCCTGATGCTAAAGTTTTATTTATTTCAGGGTACATAAATAAGCGTGTCTCCATTTCCGAAGAACTGGACAGTAATTTGAATTTTTTAAAAAAACCATTTACCCGGCATGAACTTGGGTGTAAGGTTCGTTTTCTTTTGGACGGGTATGCTGGAAGTTTGTCTCAAGACCTTCAATTTGTTTTATAAAAACGGGAATCCAGAAATTTCTAAATTGCCTGAATTACTGGATTCCCATTTGCGCGGGCATGCCGGTTAAGAACTCTATTTAGAGAGCCTGACTGCACAGACCTTATACTCAGGAATGCCGGATACAGGGTCAAGTGTTGCGTTTGTAAGCCTGTTGGCAGCGGCTTCGGAAAAGTGGAAGGGGATAAAGACAGTCCCGTCCACAGCTTTGTCCGAACATAATACTTTAACCTGGATACTTCCCCTGCGGGATGATACAGTGGCAATGTCCCCGTTATTCAAGTTGTATTTCAGCGCATCTTTTTGTGAAATTTCAACAAAACTTTCAGGAGCCTGTTCATTTAAGCCCTCTGTTTTTCTGGTCATTGTACCTGTATGATACTGGTATATGACCCGTCCTGTGGTAAGGTGCAAGGGATATTTTTCATCCGGTTTTTCTGCCGGGGGAATATAATCTATGGCGTGAAATACCCCTTTGCCAATGGGAAACTGGTCTTTATGCAGTACCGGAGTTCCTGGATGGTCATTGTCCGGGCATGGCCAGTGAATCCCCTGTTCCTCCTGGATTCGGGCGTATGTAATTCCGCCGTATGAGGGAGTAACCTGCGTAATCTCCGTGAATATGGCTTCGCTGTTTTCGTATTCCATTTTAAAACCCATGCGGGTTCCAATTCCACAGATTATTTCCCAGTCTCCCCATACTCCATCGGGAGGATCCACAGCCTTTCTGATTCTTTGTACCAGCCGTTCTGTGTTGGCAAAGGTTCCGTCCTTTTCTGCAAAACAGGACGATGGGAAGACAACATCTGCGATTTGTGCAGTTTCTGTCAGGAATATATCCTGCACCACCATAAAATCGAGATTGGAAAGACATTTTTCAGCATGATTAAGGTCAGGGTCAGAGACCATGGGGTTTTCCCCTATAATGTAAAGGGCTTTTAATTCGCCGTCATGGGCTTTGGGAAGCATATGTGTAACCTTTAAGCCGGGTTTGTCTGAAAGGTCTTTAACTCCCCATGCTTTTTCCATTTTTTCTTTTACTTCAGGTAAAATAACTTTTTGATATCCTGTGTAAACATCGGGAAGTCCTCCCATATCACAGGCACCCTGAACATTATTCTGGCCCCTTAATGGGTTTACGCCGCCACCATCAATCCCGAGATTACCGCAAAGCATGGCAAGGTTGGCCAGGGATTTTACATTGTCGGTTCCTGTTGTATGCTGGGTAATTCCCATGCAGTAGAGAATACTCCCAACCTTTGCACCGGCGTAGAGTCTTGCGGAATCAGTAAGGCTTTGTGCTGGTATTCCTGTAATTTTTTCCGTATATTCCGGTGTAAATTTTTCCGTCATTTTTTTTAGTTCATCAAAGCCTGAAGTACGGTTTTCAACAAACTTTTTATCATAAAGTTCTTCTTTTATGATAATATGGATCATTCCGTTTATCCACGCTACATCTGTACCAAGATTGGGTCTCAGCCATTTTTCGGCAAAATTTGTCAGTTTAATCCGTCTGGGATCGATTACAATAAGCTTTATCCCTTTTTGCGTAACCCCCCTTTTAACAAAAGATGATAAAACCGGATGGTTTTCTGTTGTATTTGAGCCTGTAACAAGGACTACATCGGCTTTCTCTGCGCACGCTATGGTGTTAGTCATTGCCCCGCTTCCAAATGCTGCGGCCAGACCGGCCACGGTTGAGGAATGTCAGAGACGGGCACAGTGGTCAATATTATTTGTCTTAAGGACAGCCCTGGTGAATTTTTGTGCTATGTAGTTTTCTTCGTTGGAAATTCTGGCCGATGTGAGTACGCCTATGGTGTCTGCCCCGTAATCTTTTTTGATTTTTTCAAATTTTTCTGCAACAAGGTTTATGGCTTCTTCATAAGTTGCTTCCCGTAATGTTCCATTCTCCCTGATCATGGGGGAGGTAAGACGTTCAGGGGAATTTATGAAATTAAAACCGAATCGTCCTTTTACACACAGGCTTCCGTAGTTGGGGGGAGCCCCCTCTACACCTGTAACCTTTACAACCCTGTTATCCTTAACATGGAGATGGAGCTGGCAGCCCACACCGCAGTAGCTGCATGTTGTCTGGATTTTTTTGGTTTCCCATGGCCTTGCTGTATAACGGGTATCTTTTTCCACAAGGGCCCCAACGGGGCACGCCTGAATACATTCGCCGCAAAATACACATTCAGAATTCTTAAGGGGTTTGTCCTCTGGTGTGATTACTTTTTTTGCCGACCCCTCATATCCAAAGCTTATGGCATTATTTACCTGAATCTCATTGCAGGCCTGAACGCATCGTCCGCACTTTATGCATCTGGAAAAATCTCGCATAATAAAAGGATTCACAGCTTCCATTGGATAAAGAATATCTTCTTTTGAAAATTGATCACAGCTCACCTGGTAGCGATAGGCAAGATCCTGAAGCCTGCAGTCGCCCCATGCCGGGCATAGATCAGAACCTCCGTCATACTTGTGTACCCCGAGTTGAAATTCTGTCCAGTCAGCGTTGTCTGCTCCGCGTACAGCACAGTTGTGATTCCCCGATGCGAGCATCTGGCGGATGGTCTCTTTGCGTGATCTTATTACTTTTGGTGATTCTGTTTTAATAACCATCCCGTTTGCAGCCGGAGTTGAACAGGCTTGTAAAAGTTCGTCTCCCCCGTCTATTTCAATAACGCAAATTTTGCATTCACCTGTGGGGGTTGCTCCCTTCAGGTGGCAAAGGGTGGGGATATCGATTTGATTCCTTACGGCAACATTAAGAATTGTTTCACCGGGTTCAAAGGATAAATTACTTCCATTTATTACAATTCTATTTTCCTGGGTCATAAATACCATCTCTATTTAGGATGCTGTCGATTTTGTAATTATTCAGCTGTGCCGCTTAAAACTTTGAAACTCTTATACGTGAGTTTTTTATGTTTTAATCAGATTATACCCGAAAGTATACATATCAACTGAGCCGTTACTCAAATTTTAAGATTGCAATTAGTGTTAATATATTGATATACTAAATTTTTTTGTTAATATAAACGATATTAAATTTTAATTCAATCTTATTCGTATTTATTTTGTTGATTCGAAGGTAGCTGTTCAGCATCGCTGATTTAAAATAGGCAGTACATATTCGTTGAATAGTTACATTAGAAGATAAGAAACTGGAATGGGATTAATCATCTGGCAATCCCTGGACCTTAAGATAAAGATTTTGGGAAGGCCAGAGGGCGGAAGGCGTATTATGTATATATAATACGGCGACGACTGATAACGCACCCAAAATCTTTATCTTATTTATATTAAGGTCTATATAAGCTTCTGTGAGACAAGGAGAGAATAAAAGTGGAAATAATAGAAATCAGGTGGCATGGCAGAGGTGGACAAGGTGCTATTACCGCTGCCAAGATTGTTGCATCGGCAGCTTTTGAATCAGGCTACCCAGGGGTTGTTATGGCACCAACCTTTGGTACGGAGCGGAGAGGGGCGCCGATATTTACCTCCCTTAAGCTGTCTAAAGAAAAAATTCGTGATCTTTCCCCCATAGTAACCCCTGATATGGTGGTGGTGCTTGATCAGATGTTATTAGCTGAGGCGGATGTTACAAACGGATTAAAGTCCGGCGGGTTGTTTGTACTAAATACCACCGATTCACCGGACGCATATAAAAATATTGATGCTCGTGTAGCAACGGCTGACATAACATCCATTGCTGTGGAGGCCGGATTGCCCAAGGGTGTGATTAATTCGGGAATCATAGGTGCTTTTGTAAAGGCGAGCGGTCTTGTTGATATTGACCTGGTTGCTGAATTTATTAAAAAAGAATTTGCAGGGAAAAAACCGGAAAATAATGTCAAGGCTGCCATGCTTGCATATGACAGGACATTGATTGGAGGATAATAATGGGTACCAGAGAATGCGGTAGATTTACTTCCCATAGTGAATCGGGTCCGGGGGACGGCGGCAGAACAGGCTCATGGAGGGTTGTGCGGCCTGTTATAAATCTTGATTTATGTATACCGGCCAAGAAAAAGACAAAGGCCTGTTTTGTGTGCTGGCTCTATTGTCCAGATGGGGTTATAACTAGAGAGATTCCACCTGCTATTGACTATGAGTATTGCAAGGGATGTGGAATATGTGCAGAAGAATGTCCTGCCGGTGCCATAAAAATGGTTGACGAAACCAGCGATATCAAGGAGGGGGGTAAATAGTATGCATATTATAGAAACAGGAAATGTGGCAGCTGCCCTGGGTGTTCAGCTTGCAAAGGCTCAGGTTGTTGCTGCATATCCCATTACTCCGCAGACCCCGCTGACTGAAAAATTGTCTGAGCTCATTGAATTGGGTGAAATGGATGCTGAATATATTCCGGTTGAAAGTGAACACAGTGCCCTTTCCGTATGCATTGCTGCATCTACAACCGGTGCCAGAGCTTTTACCGCAACCAGCGCCAACGGGCTCTTGTATATGCACGAACAGATTCACTGGGCGGCCGGTGCAAGGCTTCCCATTGTTATGTGTGTGGCAAACAGGGGGGTTGGTGCCCCGTGGACTATCTGGAATGATCATCAGGACTCCATATCTCAAAGGGATACTGGGTGGCTGCAGATTTACGCCAGCGATCATCAGCAGATTATAGATTCTGTTATAAAGGCTTTTTATCTTGCTGAAAAGATCAATATTCCGGTAATGGTCTGTTATGACGGATATCTTCTATCCCATACATATATGCCGTTTGAGGTTCCGGAGCAAAAAAAGGTAGATTCTTTTATTCCGCCGCTAAAATCCTATTACGCCCTTAATCCTGACGAACCGGCAAATCTTAATACAGTGACCCTTCCGGATGTTCGGCCGGACATACATGGTAAAACCGCCCATGGTTATATGGAATTAAGATATCTGCTCCATGAGGGGATGATACATGCCATTGATGAACTTGGGAAGGTGGAAGAAAGGTTTAAAGAGATTTTCGGCAGGGGAGATAATCCGTATATTGAGTGTTACAGGTGTGAAGATGCCTCTTTTATTGCTGTGAGTATGGGCTCTCTCTCTTATCAGCTCAGGGATGTGGTTGATCAGTTAAGAGAAGAAGGGATCAAGGTTGGAAGTGCTGGTATGCGGTTGTACAGACCTTTTCCTGACAAGGCTGTTGTTGAGGCATTGGCAAATGTCAAGGGGGTCATTGTCTTTGAAAAAGCCATAAGTTATGGATTTTGCGGACCTTTGTACTCTGATATAAAATCTGCGATTTATGATAACAAAAATAGACCCTTTGTCCATAATTATATATTGGGACTTGGCGGAAGAGAGATTAAAACCGGTGATTTGTCCGGTGCTCTAAAAAATTCCTGCACGGAAAATATGTCCAGGACGCAAGAACCTGGATGGATAGGTCTTAAGATATAGGAGTAAGGAACATGAATGCAAAAACAACTATTCTCAATCTTCCTGAAGAAGAATTTGTTCATCCGGGCTCAAGGGCATGCTCCGGATGCGGGCTGAGTATTGCTTATCGTATAGGACTGAAGGCTTTTGGCAAGAAAACTTTGCTGGTGGTGCCCCCCAGCTGTCTTACTGTTCTTCAGGGGCTTTATCCTGTTGCTGCAACAAAACTTTCCTGTATTAATGTGACATTTGCTTCTGCCGGGGCAGCCGCCACAGGAGTGCTTGGTGCTCTGAGAGCTCAGAAAAGGGATGATATCACTGTGGCAGCCTGGGCTGGAGACGGGGGAACAGGGGATATCGGAATTCAGGCGTTATCCGGAGCAGCCGAAAGGGGAGAAAATTTTGTTTATGTCTGTTATGATAACGAAGGGTATATGAATACCGGTGTGCAACGTTCCGGAACCACTCCCTTTGGAGCGATTACCACAAATACTCCCATTAAAGGGAAACAGCAGGAGAAAAAGGATGTACCCGCCATAATGGCTGCCCATGGAATTGGATATGTGACCACATGCTCGGCCTCATATCCCCTTGACCTTTTTGACAAGATCAAAAAAGCCAAGGAAATATCAGGTACAAAATATATTCACATACATATTCCGTGCCCTCCTGGCTGGGGGTTTGACACAAAAGATACTGTAAAAATGGGAAGGCTTGCTGTGGAAACAGGCCTTTTTGACCTTTATGAGATAATTGATGGCAAGTTTAGTCTCACAGGTCCTTCGCTAAAGATCTCGGAAGGTAAAAAACAAAAGCTAAGGCCGGTAAAAGAATATTACAACGCTCAGACCCGCTTTTCGATCCTGGATGATTCCAGGATCGATTACGTTCAAGAGCAGATAAACAGAAAATGGAAAGAGTATTTTAAAAAGTAGGGGTGCCCCTACTAATGGCCGGTGTCATAACCAAGCCCGAAAAACTTACGGAGAAAGGGGAGAACTTTGAAAATATGTCATATGAAAATATGTTGTTTCCGGGTTTTCTCTCCCCCTTTTTTAAATTTTTTACGGAGTTTTTTGTTATTTTCTGCTATTACAATGGCAGCAATCTTTATAACCGGTTGCGCAAGCCATAAAGCAATCAAGCAGATGGAAATAACCGGTTATTGCGGATGCGGGGAATGCTGCGGCTGGGAACGGGGGAACTGGAAATTTCTAAAACTCGATTTTTGGAATCGTTATGTAAACTATGGTAAGAACAAGGGCCGTATTTACACAGGAAAAACCGCCAGTGGAACATCCCCCAGCCAGCCTCATCCAGGTCTCTTTTCCAAAGACAGTCTAACACACCCATGGATGATTCCTGTCAGAATTATTTTTTTCCCATGGCTTTTTTTTCCCGCAGATGGAACAATTGCAGCAGATACAAGGTATTATCCCTTTGGAACCAGGTTTGATATTCCAGGTTATGGGAAAGGTGTTGTGGAAGACCGGGGGGGGGCGATAAAGGGCCCTAAACGGCTTGATCTTTATTTTAGCTCCCACGCAAAAGCATTAAGGTGGGGAAGAAAAAAGGTGAATGTGATTATTCTTAAGTGATTTTTATTCAAAAGACATATGGGTAAGTTCTTAAGGATGGGGGAGAACCCCGGGGAGAAAGTAGGCATGGAAAAAAATCGAAATCCTAAAATTCTGATTGTGGATGACAGGCCGGAAAATTTACTCTCCATGGAAATAATATTTGAAACTGAACCCTGCCAGATTATTAAGGCTTTATCCGGGAATGAGGCTCTGGCCAAGATGGTTGTTCATGATTTTGCTGTGGTACTTCTTGATGTACAAATGCCCGAGATGGATGGTTTTGAAACAGCACAACTGATGCGCAGCAGTAAAAAGACCAGTCATGTGCCCATCATCTTTGTGACCGCTATCAGTAAGGAAAAACAGCATATGTTCAAAGGGTATAAAAGTGGAGCGGTCGATTATATTTTTAAACCCATAGAGCCTGAAATATTAAAAAGTAAAGTGTTTGTATTTCTCAAATTGTATAATCAGCATAAAAACCTTGAAAATATTAATAACAGGCTTAAAAATGCCGTGGAGGAATTGGAACAGGCCAATCAAAAAATTCTCGAGCAGCAGGAAGAGCTGATGGAGGAAGAGCGGCTGAAGGTTCTGCTGGAGATGGCCGGTGCCACTGCCCATGAGCTCAATCAGCCCCTTATGTCCCTTTTGGCCAGCATCGAATTGATAGAAATATGCCAGGGAGATCCCAAAAAAATGACAAAACATTTAACAAGGATAAAAGAAGCGGGTCAGCGTATCGCAGAAGTCTCCAGAAAAATAGATAAAATAAGGCATTATGATATCAAACCCCATGACAAACAGACACGGATCATCAACCTGAATCAGCCTTTGAATATTCTTTATGTTGAAGATAACCAGGATGATTTTAACAAAGTTAAGAATATGCTTTCATCCACAGCAGATATTTCTTTGTTCCATGCCCGGACAATGGAGGAGGGGTTGCACCTTCTCTGTCACCAAGGCTCCCTGCTGATTGATCTGGTCTTTCTCGATTTTGTGTTAGACGATGGTACCGGCTTTGACTTTATGGAACAGATGAAAAAAGATGATTTCCAGATACCTATTGTGATAATAACTGGGCATGATGATGAAATTGTCTCAGCCCAATTGATTCAAGTGGGAGCCTCTTATTATCTTCCTAAAAGTCAGATTAACTACGGAGCCCTTTTAAGAGTTATTCAACAGGTCATGGAGAAGCAGCGGTTAAAAATGGATTTACAGCATATGCAGGATCGGCTGGTGGAGATGTCCATTAAAGATGGGCTCACTGGATTGTGTAACCGCCGCTACTTTATGGAGGCCCTTACAAAGGAAGTGAAAAGGGCACTACGGCATAAAAGAGACCTTTCACTTTGTATGATCGATATAGATAATTTTAAAATGATAAACGACTCTTTGGGGCATCAAACAGGGGATGATGTCCTTTCTCGTATTGCGGGCCGTATTTCTGGTTGTCTCAGACAGAATGATTTGGCCGCCCGCTATGGGGGTGAGGAATTTTCTGTTATTCTTCCTGAAACCGAAATAACAGGTGCTTTGCTGGCTGGAGAAAAAATTAGGCAGAGGGTGGCAGATACTAAATTTGTGAATCTTAACAAGGACCTTAACGTGACCATCAGCATTGGTGTTGCAGCAATTATCCATGGTCAGGGAATCCATGAGCTCATTGAAGCTGCGGATACCGCACTGTACCAGGCCAAAAAAAAGGGGCGTAACAGGGTGGAATCTTTTCTTGATATTTTGTAATAATATTGATTTGTGAATGTTATGAGTAAAAAAAGCTTTCCTTGTACAGGAGTTATCCTTTCAGGTGGAAACAACAGCCGTTTTTCTGGTAAAAACAAGGCTTTTGTCAAGATGGGTGCTCAATCCATCCTTGGCCGCATATATTCGGCCTTAAACGGTCTTTTTGAAGAGATTATTTTAGTTTCAAATGATTCTGTTTCGTATATTGACTGGAATCTGACTCTGGTTCCTGATCTTTATCCTTTTAGAAGTTCCCTGACAGGTCTCCATGCAGGTCTGTTTTTTGCCACAACCCCTTTTGTTTTTGTAACAGCATGTGATACCCCTTTTGTAAAAAAAGAGTTGATCAAAACAATCCTTGATTCCATTGAGTCCGGTTTGGATGCAATTGTCCCTGAAACAGATACGGGAATTGAACCTTTGTTTGCCGTATATTCTAAAAAAAGCATTGGTGCTGTTAATATGCAGATTGCCAGGCAAAAGTTTAAAATACGTTCCCTGTTCAAATATCTTAATACCAAATATGTTCCTGAAGATATTTTGCGCGAAAAAGACTCTGATTTGCTCTCATTTATAAATATTAATACACCTGATGAGCTCAAGTCCGCTGCTATTCTTGAGAAATCTTCAGGTCTTTTTTTATGAGTTTAACAGGTATTTACCTAAAGGTTTTATTTTGTAACTTTTAGGTAAGTATGGGTATCTGACTGTAACAGGCTGTAATTAAAAGAAAAAATAATCGACACCATATAGTAAAGTTTTTTTTAATAAAAATAAAATAAAATCCTTGACACAGGGCTGAAAAATTGTTTTGTTTAGTTCCACTCATTATGAAATTGCAATCTTTTTGAACATGTAAGTGTGAGAATAAATTTTAATCTGTAAGTGTGAGAATAAATTGCAATGGATAATTTCAAAAAGTACTTCATCATATTTATTTCACTTATTACTTTTTTCAAGCGTCCTGTTTGCCCCATTTTCAAGCGTCCCTTTGGCCTCAATGATAAAAGCGAAAACTGATTTTAATATAATTTTTATTGGATCTGTTTTTTCGGCTATTAAAAATTGAGGCTCGTTTAATAAAATTTTAAATACTATTGAGTATATATTATGCTGTTTGGGAAAAAAGATAGTTTAATAGGGATAGATATTGGTTCCAGGACTTTAAAAGCTGTAGAGCTTTTAAATACAAAAACTGGGTATAAATTGAAAAATGCCGGTTTTTTAAATATTCCTGCAGGATTAATCGAGGACGGAATAATACGGGACCCTGTGGAAATATCAGAGCTCATACGCCAGCTTATAAAAATCGCTCACATTAAAGAGCGGAACGTGGCCATAGCGGTTGGTGGAACTTCTGTGATTATAAAAAAAATAACGCTTCAGAATATCCCGGAAGATAAACTCCATGAAACAATCACCTTTGAAGCAGAACAGTATATTCCCTTTGATATTAATGATGTTGATCTCGATTATGAAGTTCTTGGGGAGGACGAAGAAAATCCGAACCTGATCAAGGTGCTGATTGTTGCTGTAAAAAAGGATTTTGTCAGTGATTATGTGAGTGTGGTTCAAATGGCAGGGTTGCATCCCTGTGTGGTTGATGTTGATGCCTTTGCCCTGCAGAATATCTTTGAAATAAATTATGATTCAAAGGAAGAAAAAATTGCCCTGATTGATATTGGTGCACGAAAAACATCATTAAGTATTATGAAAAATAATTCCGCGGTTTTCATGAGGGATGTAACCCTTGGC
Source organism: uncultured Desulfobacteraceae bacterium (assembly GCA_964572105.1). Taxonomy (GTDB): domain Bacteria; phylum Desulfobacterota; class Desulfobacteria; order Desulfobacterales; family BuS5; genus DAOWMW01. The sequence goes on along the minus strand of CAZNFB010000014.1, from coordinate 3,960 downwards.
TGCCTGCAGATAGATGAGGAGATAGCCTCCGCCGCAGGTTGTACCCCGGAGGAGGCGGAATTGATAAAAAACAGCGGAAAATCAGATAAAATTTCAGAGGAACAGTTAAAGCAGATTGTCTCTTCGGTTTGCATCGGCTGGTGTCTGGAAATTAAACGTGCCTTTGATTTTTATTATTCATCATCCCCTGAAGATTCTGTATCAAAAATTTTAATCAGCGGAGGTGGCGCGAACATTAATGAATTCAGCGGCCTCCTTGCCAGTGAAGTATCTGTTAATGTGGAAATTATCAATCCGTTTATTAACGTGGAAATCGCCGATGGGGTAGACTCATCATATTTGCAACAAATTGCGCCCCAGCTTGCCATTTGCTTGGGCCTTTCACTTAGAAGAGTTGATGATAAATGATAAGAATTAATCTGATCCCGTTTCGCCAGGTGCGAAAAAAAGAGAACACTCGTCAGCAGGTTTCTCTTTATCTTCTTTCTTTTATAGTTCTCTTTCTTATTGTGGTGGTCTGCAACTTTTATTTGGCTAACAGGGTGAAGGGACTCAAAACAAAGGTTGATACTACCAGGCTTGAATTAGCTAAATATCAAAAAATAAATAAAGAGATTGCTGCTATTAAGAAAAAGCTGAGTGTTTTGGACAAAAAGGTCAATGTGATCATGAGTCTTGAAACAAGGAGGGGAGAGCCTGTTAATCTCATGGATTCTCTCACTGGGCTGGTGGTTGAAAAACGTATGTGGCTGACAAGCTTTAAAACAAAGGGGACGACCATCAACCTTAAGGGTGTTGCCCTTGATAATCAGACAGTAGCCGATTTCATGCTTCGTCTTCAGGTTTCAACCCTTTTTTCATCTGTTAACCTGAATACTTTAAAGCAGGAAAAAGCAGGCACTTCTGGTTTAAAGCTCATGGGTTTTGTGATAAACTGCGACAAGGCTTCTGTGGCTGCTAAACAGAAGAAAAGGGTGAAAAAAGGATAATATAATGGAAATGCCACGGGAACTATCGCAGAAAATAGAAGCATTTTTTGAAAATATTGATAAACTTACTAAAACACATAAAATTTTGATTTGTGTTGGTACATTGGTTCTAATTGTGGGCGGTTTTTTCTATTTTTCTTATTTGCCTAAAGCTAAAAAAATCAAGGCTTATAAAATGGAATATAAAACCCTTGCAAATGATCTTCGTATTGCCAAAAAAAATGCCAGGGAGCTGGGAAAATACAGGGCATTGCTTGAAGATAAAAAAACAGAATTCAGTATTGTAAAAAAAGCTCTTCCAGAGAAAAAAGAGATTCCTTCGTTGATTTCAGGTATTTCCAAGGCTGGCCTGGATGCAGGCCTGGAATTTATTCTTTTTCAACCCAAGTCGGAAAGGAAAAAGGATTTTTATGCTGAAATTCCCATTTCAATCAAAGTAAACGGTGGTTTTCATAATCTTGCTGTTTTTTTTGATAAGGTTTCCAGGTTACCAAGAATAGTAAATATTGAAGATATAAATATTTCAGTGGCCAAGGGTTCTGGTGAAGTGACTTTAAGCACTTCATGCCAGGCTGTAACCTATCAATTTATCGACAAGAAGGTTGTTACCAAAAAACAGAAGAAGAGAACTTAACTTGCTATGCAATTTTTATGGAATAATCATATGATGGGAAAATTCTTTGTTGGAATACGATTTGTTATTATCGTTTTATTTTTTTCTCTCGTGGCATTGGGCTGCGGCAAAGATGAAAAGCCGGAAGCTGCAAAAGTAGTAAGTAAAAAAGTGGTGAGCAAAAAGGCCACAGCAAATAATGCCGGGAAAATTACCCGATCCGTTCCCTCCGTAAAAGCAGTCAAAAAGTCTCCTCCGCGCCATACGCCAGGGAAAATTGAAAAAAGTAAAGCTAAAATTGAATCAGAGATGGTTTTGACCCTTGCGCCCCCTGCTATTTTTTATAATCCCCAGGGGAAAATTGATCCATTTGAGCCTATTTTCCGGGATAAACCTGCTGTTGAAAAGGTGTTGGGTAAAAAAGGGGGATCAAACCGGAGAATGCGTGTTCCCCGTACGCCGCTTGAAAAAATAGCTTTAAACCAGTTGACACTTACTGCGGTTATTCTACGAAGGGGTGGAAACAACAGAGCATTGGTTGAAGAGGCTTCGGGTAAGGGATATGTCATAAAAAAAGGGACCTCCATGGGGACCAGATGGGGGAGGGTGGTTGAAATAAAAAAAGAGATGGTTGTTGTGGAGGAAGAGGCCGAGAATATGCTTGGTGAAGTTGTTCTAAATAGAAGAGAAATGAAACTTCAAAAACCTTTTGGAGACGATTAACATGGTTTGTAAAATTGAAAAATTTTCAGGCGTTACGTTCTTGGCATTTATTGTGGCATCTGTAATTTTTTCCGGATGTGCTTCCACCCGGAAGACAGTTTCAAATGTCCCCGTTAAAACTGACCAGACTGTGGCTGAACCTAAAATGATTACCGCCATAATTGCTGATGAGGATGAAAGTGCTGCTGTTATTAAAATAGCAGGTAACCAGGCCCTTGATTTTTCTGCTTTAAAACCATTTCCTGCAAACGTGACCCTCTATTTTCCGGATACAGGTTTGGCGCTGAGTGAACCTGTCTATCCCAGTGATAGTGGGATAATAGCATCCATAAAGGTTTTTGAGCTGACAGAAAAAGGAGACGGAGCAAAGGTTGTTATTTCATTAAAAAAAGATATCTCCTATGAAGCCAGAAATACCGGAACAGATGTTGAAGTTATACTTGTTAAAAAATCGGCAGGTGATGGGGATATTGCTGAAGCTGTTGTGAAAGTTGAAAAAAAACCTGAACCTGTTGTTTTGAAAGAGAATGAAAAAAAAGGTGGTGCTGACAATATAACACCTGTCTCTTTAGTCCCTGCATGGATTCAAAAGATAGATTTTTCAAGTGAAAAGACTGGTGAATCCACCCTCATCATAGGGACAACTGCACCTGTTAAGTATAAAATTGTCAGAGATTCCGACAAACGTCTTTATCTTACGCTTTTTAACACAAAAATGCATTCCTACCGTGAACGTCCCCTTATCACAACACGGTTTCAAAGTGCGGTGGACCGTATTATACCGGCTAACTCTGTGACTTTAAAAGGTACAGTGCTGGTTTCCATAGAACTAAGGGAAGCTGTTCCGTTTTTTATTGATGAGTCTGAAAATCTTTTATATATCCATTTTGATAAATCTTCCATTCCCCCCAAGCCCATGGCAGATGCCTCCCTTCCTCCCTGGCAGAAAATTCTGGAGGAGACAAGGGCTGAAGATGGAGTACCTGGTGAAAAGGGAGGTTCTGACGGTGATGGCAGATTACCCGATCTTCTATCTGGATCAGATAACATATATACTGGTGAGAAAATAGCACTCGATTTTTATGAAACAGATATTAAAAATGTATTCAAGATAATACAAAACATAAGTGGTAAAAATTTTGCCATTGATGATGATGTGGCAGGAAGGGTTACTTTATCCTTTGAAGATCCTGTCCCCTGGGATCAGGCTTTGGATCTTGTACTTAAAATGAATCAGCTGGGGAGAACCTTTGAGGGTAATATAGTCCGTATCTCAACTGTAAAAACCATAATGGCTGATCAGGAAGCCCGGAAAAACCAGTTAAAGGCAAAACAGGATTCTATATTGCAGGAAGATCTTGTTACTGAATTTATTACTGTTAATTATGCGATTGCAGAAGATATAAAGGCTTTAATTGACAGCGGAGAAAATGATACTATTCTTACTGAACGCGGCTCAATTTCAGTGGATGTTCCAAGTAATACGATTATTCTCACCGATGTACCGGAAGCCATTAGACGGGCTAAAAAGATTGTTGAGAAAATGGATTCTGTGGTTCCCCAGGTTATTATAGAAGCACGGATTGTTGAGGTGACCAAGGATTTTACCAGGGAGTTTGGTTTAAACTGGAACGC
>CAZNFB010000013.1:0-23076 GCA_964572105.1 uncultured Desulfobacteraceae bacterium | reverse complement strand
ATTCTGGTGATTACCACCGATGGTAAAGGGGTGGTGATGCATGAGCAGGATCTCAGAGAACAAACTCGAAAAGCTGCCCAGAAACGAAAGCCCCAGATGGAAACTCGACTTTCCAAAGGAGAAAAGAAAAACGCAAAACGCATGGCAACAGTAGCAGCTGTTTATACAATAGATATTTTTCAGCTCTTAAAAATAAGGCACCTTATCTTAAATACGATCGTTATCTTGATTTGGGCTTCCCCATTGCCATAGGGGTTATTGAGGGGGCATACCGCCATCTTATGAAGGATCGTATGGATATAACCGGTGCCAAATGGAGGCTGACCAGTGCAGAAGCAGTGCTCCGTCTGCGTGCACTGCGAAGCAGTAAGGATTTTGATGAATACTGGGATTTTCATGAAGCCTGTGAACACAAACGGAATCATCAGGCTCTTTATCAAGACGGTGAAGTCCCGCCCACAAAGCTTCCACAATCTTCGCCCAGACGAGATCACCTTAGATTAATAAAGTAATCTCGACAAAAAAAATGAGAAATATTATGATTAGTGAAGCTGTTGTCAGGCATGTCGCAAAAGAGCCGCACCCGTTCCTTTTAGCCTTTAGCCGGGAAACTTTATACATTACCTGCTCAAGCCTCTTTTTTTCTCCAGGACCTCAATAAAAAGTTTTAATTTCTCAAACATCTCTTTAACCGGCATGCTGTCGAGTGTTCTAAGCTCAAACGTCGGGCCTTTCATATTGAGTCTCACGCTGGTAAATATTGTGGATAAATGATTCAAAAAATAATCAAAGGTAAGGTTGTCCATTTTATGAACAGGTATGTTCGTATATAAATCAGGCACTGATAATGCGTGGTGAACTATTTTTTCCAGTATCCCCCTGGCATCTGTATTATCAAAATCTATTTCAGGCATACTGCATCGCAGGGGATCAGTATTTTTCCATATTTCTCTACGCTTTTGGGACATGCCGAATTCCCGGCACTTTGCCATGAGGCAAAGTGTTTTATATATTAAAGGAATTTCATCCATGGAGAGCAGGCCTGTATGGAGATGGACAGAGGCTGTCCCTTTCATCATCTCTCTTCCCATTGTTCCGGAAAAACCAAGCCTTTTATGCAGATTAATATACCGTTCCCCTTTAAGGCAAAGGGGGGCATCTGATCTGCCCGGGATATAATCTGTTGACAGATATTTAATATTCAGCCTTTTTAAAATCATGCTGTTTATATGTTGAACCTGCACCAGAAGATTTTCAAATTGCTTAATATTTTTTATCATCACAGGGGGGCTGGAATATTCTATCTGCCCTCCTGGTTCAAACGTAATAACAAGCCCGTTTTCTGCAATAAATCCTGATTCGTATTTTATTAACCCTTCTTTTTCTAAAAAGGACTTCAGCTTTTCCATCTGGTCAATATCCATCATCCGACTCGGAAGGAATTCAAATTCAAAACCATATGTGGAATGTAAATTACCCAGATTCTCTTCGATTTTTATGAAAAGCAGATTTGTATAACTATGGAGTATTTTTTTATTAAGATCTGTTAATATCATTTATTCAAACCGGTTATAAACTCGCTGTACCAAATAGTAAAAACAGCTATTGCAAAAAATCTATCGGCCTCTGATACAAGTGTAGACGGGCCTGTGTCCCTGGAGGTAATCTTTTTTATCTGATTATGTACCATGTCCGGGTTTAAAACCCCCTGTTTTTTTATAATATTACCCCACATTATTTCTTTGAAAAATTCCGGGAGGTTATCCGGTTCAGACAACCATTTTGGCAAAGGTATGGTAAAGGGCTGTTTTTTTCTGGATGCGGTTTCTCTGTCGAGTATACCGCTGTGAGCAAAGGCCCGGCGGCAAATAAATTTTTCTTCCCCTGAATCGAGATTTATCTTAAAATCGGCAGGAAGAGTTGCTGCAAACTCAGCCAGCCTGTAATCCAAAAAAGGGGTGCGTGCCTCAAGGGAATGACGCATGGAGAGCTTGTCAAGGCGCAATATCACATAATCAGGAAGTCGAAATCTGCTCTCCATGCAGATGGCCGCATTTACAGGGTGCTCCTCTCCGGTTAAAAAAGGAAGAGCATCAAGGCAAAGGGTCTCTTTTGCTGCAGCTTCCTGCCCGATAAGCTTGCCAAGTTCTTTTTTTGTAAAGAGAAGCTCGCTCTGGATATATCTTAAGGCAGGGTCAGGGTCTCTAACCTTCAGATAGGGGGCAAGTTCAGGATATTTAAGATCAAGATCTTTCTGTTTTTGCAAAGAAAGCTGAGGATATTTAACTGCGGCCATCTCCAGGAGAAATTTTCGATAGCCTCCAAATATTTCATCGGCACCTTCCCCTGTAAGTACAACTTTTACATAATTACTTGCAAGGCGGCAGACATGGTCTGTGGGGAGAAGTGCCCCCAGGGATATGGGATCTTCGGTGCAGCGGATAATATCAGGTAAAAGCGCCAGGGAATTTTTGCCGCAGGAGCCTGTATGATGGGTAACATCCTTAAAATTTTTATTATTGGCACTGATAAAATTTTTTATCAGGGGGAGTTCATCATATTCAGGTTCTGCAAAAGAGATGGAAAAAAGCTTGATATTTGATTTATGAAAAGCCGCCTGTTGAGCAACAGCAGAAGAATCAATACCGCCACTTAGAAAACAGCCCACTTCAACATCTGAACGAAGTCTGAGACTAACAGCATCTGAAAAAAGATTACAAAACTCTTCTTCCGCTTCCCCAATGGAGATTTTTCGATTTTCCGGAGGAAAAGAATACTCCCAGTATCTGACAATATTATATTTTCCGGTTTCCAGATCATAATCAAGAAAAGAACCAGGGGGAAGCCGGAACACACCTTTAAACATGGTCTCGTTTCCAGGAAGATACCTGTAGGAAAAAAAAGTACCAAGCTTTTTCTGATTCAGCAAAGGGGGCCTTTTGCTCCCTTGAAGAACCGGTTTTATTTCAGAAGCGAAAACAAAATTACCATTATGCTCAGTATAATATAAAGGTTTTATCCCGAATCTGTCCCTGAACAAAAGGACCCTGTGCCTGAGTGGGTCATAAATAGCCCCACCGTACATTCCATTTAAAAAATCAAGGAAGGAGACCCCTTTTTTTCTATATAAATGTAATGCAACTTCAATATCGCCCTTACTTACAAAGGGCTCTGAAGAGACCATATGCTTCAATTCAAGATAATTATAAACCTGACCGTTACATATAATCACTGAATTATCAATTTCACATTTGATGGGCTGCATCCCGGTTTGAAGGTCCAATATGGAAAGACGTTCAAATCCAAATCCGACACGCATGTCCCTGAACCTGTAAACTTCATTTTTATACGCATCAGGCCCCCTGTGCCGCTGAAGCTTACCCATTTGAAATAAATTATCACATATTTCCTCTTCAGGGTCAGACCTGGATATTATACCGTGAATTCCGCACAAAATCTATTGCTCCTTTATCTTGATTCCAAGCATACCTATTGTTTTTAAAAGAGGCCGTCCAAAAAGGAAATCTGTTATTTCAGGTTCCACTCCCCCCTTTTCCGCCACAAGTCCTCTGATGTGTGTGTCATATCCTATTATTTCATTGATCTGTTCAATGGCATTTTTGTCTCCGGCATTAATATCATCTGACAAAGATCTGATTTTATCATATGAACAGAACCTGTGATGGGTTTCAACAAGATCCCAAAGGGGTTCTACCTCCGACAGAAGGTCTTTTCTTGTAATTCTGTTTTTAGAATAAACCTCTTTTATCTCCCTGATATCCCAGCATTTTAAAACTTTGCATTCAAGGGGTCTGTTCTGATAAATCCGGCACCTGTTTTCGGCGGCATCAAAAAAAATACAGGCAGTGGAGTCCTTCCGGCTTTTAATTTTTATTATATCTGAATCAGCTGAAATAATAGAATCCTGGAGATTATCATTTACAGGCTCCCCTTTTCTCATGGTAAAAAGAAATTTCAGCGGGATCACTCCTTTTTCAAGGATGGGCTTATCCTCAACATGAAAAGCAGGTCCCCCTTTATTGCAGCAGATTCCGCATCTTGCGCATTTAGTAATCATTGTACAAACTTTTTTGAATTATAGCTTAAAATCAGCGATGCTGAATAGTTACACTTTTTTAATATAAAAAACCAGTAATGTCCGGATAGAACTTTCCGTATTTTCTTTCTGGCAATTTTCTAACCGGATACTGCTGATAAAAAAACGTAATTACAAAAAAAAACTTAACAGTCTTTTCAAAAAGGCTGTTAAGTTTTTCCAGTATTAAAATTATTCAAATGACAATCTATGCTTCTGTATCCTTGCAGATCAACTCAGGATTAGCCTTAAACTTTAATAGCTCATAGCGCTCATTATACTCATCCTCCAGTTTGGCTGTCAGTTTTTTAGACTCTTCAGGAAAGCTTTTTTGTAAAGAAGCATACCGGACTTCCCCTGACAAGAATTCCTGGAGACTCCCGTCAGGAGCCTTAGAGTCAAGAATAAAGGGATTTCCACCATCCTGTTTTAACAATGGATTATAACGGTACAATGGCCAGTAACCGGACAAGACAGCAAGTTTGGCCTCCTCCTGGGCCTTACCCATTCCCTTTTTAATTCCATGATTAATACATGGAGAATAGGCCATAATCAAAGAAGGGCCATCATAGGTTTCAGCTTCAACAAAGGCTTTCATCAACTGTTGTTTATTTGCCCCCATGGAGACGCTGGCCACATATACATAACCATAGGTCATTGCCATCCCCCCCATATCCTTTTTACACGTCTTTTTCCCTGAAGCTGCAAATTTTGCAACGGAGCCGGTGGGCGTAGCCTTGGAAGACTGCCCCCCTGTATTGGAATAGACTTCTGTATCATATACCATGACATTAATATCTTCCCCTGTTGCAAGCACATGGTCTATCCCGCCAAAGGCTATATCGTAGGCTGCACCATCCCCGACAAAAATCCAGTATGACCTTTTTGTAAAGAGTCTGGCCCCTGCACATATTTCATCTATAAGCTGGTTTCCTTTAATTGATGGAAGAAGTCTTTTTAGCTGATCCCCATATTTTTTTGAACCCTGGGGATCTTTTGTATTTTCCATCCAGCCCTTCATTGCGTCCTTTATCTCCTGGGAGATATCGGTATTTAACGCCTCCTGCATCAATTCGGCGAGTTTTTTTCGTTGCTGAATATCACCTAAAAACATTCCATATGTAAATTCCGCTGGATCTTCAAATAATGAGTTGCCCCATGCGGGACCAGAACCATCAGCATTGGTGCAGTAGGGAATCGAAGGAGCACTTCCTCCCCATATGGAAGTACACCCTGTGGAATTTCCTATTACCATCCGCTCTCCAAAAAGCTGGGTCAACAATTTGGTATATGGCGTTTCTCCACAACCTGCACAGGCTCCCGAAAATTCCAATAAAGGCTGTTGGAACTGGCTCCCCTTAAGAGAATTTCTTGGCATAAGATTATCCCTTACAGGAAGTTTTTCAGCATATATATGGTTTGGAACCTGATGCTGGGTCTGAGTATCAATAGGCCTCATTACAAGGGCGGGTTTTTTTGCAGGGCATATGTCGGCACAATTGCCGCATCCCAGGCAGTCCAGAGGATTTACCTGGAGTCTGAAGTGGTATCCTTTTAGATCTTTTCCTGTTGCTTTTTTTGTTTCAAACCCTTCAGGAACAGCTAAAAGTTCCTGGTCTGTCAAAAGGTAGGGACGTATGGCAGCATGGGGGCAGACCATGGCGCACTGGTTACATTGAACGCAATTATCCATAATCCATTCAGGAACAGTTATTGCCACACCCCGTTTTTCATATTTTGTTGTCCCCACTGGAAAAAGTCCATCCGCAGAAAAACAGCTAACAGGGAGTTTGTCCCCTTGCTGCGCCAGCATGGGCCGCATAATATTTTTAACGAAATCAGGCTCATCTCCGGCTGTATCTTCTTCTTCCTGAATATCTTTCCATGAATCAGGATATTTGATTTCAACTATCTTGTCCAGAGTATTATCGACGGCTGCAATATTCATATTAACAATATTATCGCCCTTTAAACCGAACATTTTTTTAATCTGGTCTTTTAAGTATGCAACAGCCTCATCCACAGGGATTACATTGGCAAGCTTAAAAAATGCGGCCTGCATGATCATATTGATTCTGCCTCCAAGACCTATTTCAGAGGCTACTTTTACAGCATCTATATTATAAAATTTAATCTTTTTCCCGGCTATTCTCTTTTTCATCGATTCTGGAAGCTTATCTTCCATTTCCTGCGCTGACCAGCTTGAATTTAGTAAAAAGGTACCTTCTTCTTTGATACCTTCAAGGAGATCATAAAGATTCACATAATTTGGATTATGACAGGCAATATAGTCCGCAGAATCGATCAGGTAAGTGGATTTTATCGGTGTTTCTCCGAAACGAAGATGGGACATGGTAACTCCCCCCGATTTTTTTGAATCATACGCAAAATAAGCCTGGGCAAAAAGATCTGTATTATCCCCTATGATTTTAATTGCGCTCTTGTTTGCCCCCACTGTACCATCGGCTCCAAGGCCCCAGAATTTGCATTGAATAGTCCCCTTTGGAGCAGTATCAAACCCATCTTCAACCTGCAAAGAAGAATTTGATACATCATCGGTTATTCCAACTGTAAAATATTTTTTCGGCTCTGGCAGCTTTAAATTATCAAAAACAGCCTTTACCATGGCAGGGGTAAACTCCTTGGAGCCAAGACCATATCTCCCTGCAATTATTTCCGGCATCTTTTCAAGCTTCATAAGGGCGGTACAAATATCAACATAAAGAGGATCACCCAATGCGCCAGGCTCTTTTGTTCTGTCTAGAACCGCAATCCGGTTAACTGTTTTCGGTAAAACAGCCAGGAGATGTTCAACAGAAAAAGGACGATAAAGCCGAACCTTTATCAGCCCTACTTTCTCACCTTTAACAACAAGATTATTTACCACCTCTTCAATGGTTTCGCAGGATGAACCCATGGAAACAACAATCCTGTCAGCATCAGCAGCTCCAACATAATCAAAAAGGCCGTATTTTCTCCCTGTTAAATCACCCACTTTTTTCATGGCATTTTCTACGATTCCAGGGATTTTGGAATAATATGGAGTAGCAACCTCTCTCCCCTGGAAATATATGTCTGGATTTTGTGCCGTACCCCTTAATTGCGGATTTTCAGGATTTACACTTCTTTGCCTGAAAGCCTTTACAGCCTCCATATTAACAAGCCCTGTCATATCATCAAAATCGATCATTTCAACTTTCTGAATTTCATGGGAAGTACGAAAACCATCAAAAAAATGAAGAAACGGGAGACTCGCATCAATTGCAGACAGGTGTGCCACCAGAGCAAGGTCCATGGCCTCCTGGACTGAAGCAGAAGAAAGGAGTGAAAATCCGGTCTGGCGTACAGCCATAACATCCTGGTGATCGCCAAAAATAGAGAGGGCATGTGTCGCAATAGCCCTGGCAGTTACATGAAAAACAGCAGGAAGCAATTCCCCAGAGATTTTATACATGCTGGGAATCATTAGCAAAAGCCCCTGTGAAGCTGTAAATGTAGTGGTAAAAGCTCCAGCAGCCAGGGAACCATGCAGCGCTGCTGCTGCTCCTGCTTCTGATTGAAGCTGGCGCACGGTCATTGTCTGGCCGAAAATATTTTTCAATCCATTGGCCGACCATTCATCGCAAAGTTCCCCCATGGATGAAGAGGGTGTAATGGGATAAATAGCAGCCACATCACTCATGGCATATGCCACATGTGCGGCAGCTGTATTCCCATCAATCGTCTTCATATTTTTTACCATAATTCAATACTCCTTTAAAAATGTGTATATATATCAAATAAGAATTTATAACGGAAAACAAAATTTTCCATTTTTGTGCTTTTTCTTTGATAGACTTTAAGATAATGATTTTGGGAAGGCCAGAGGGAGGAAGGCGTATTGTAATACTCCAACGACCGATAACGCACCCAAAATCTTTATCTTAAAGTTTATCGGGCTATTTAATATGGGGCTCCACAGTATACGCAAAAGAAAGATCCAGAACCTGTTTGAAAAAATCATTTCCTTTATCATTCACCATGAGAAAAACATGAAAATTCTTTACTGTTATCAAAAATACCGCATCCATGCCAAGGTCGGGATAATCAATAACCTCCATATCAGTTACGCATGCCTTTCCGATCACCGCAGCCATGCCCCCTGGGCAGCAAAGATAAAAACCTCCATGCTTTTCACAGGAATCTGCAAACCCCTGGGATCTGTTCCCCTTTCCAACGGAAACAAGAGCCCCTCCATTTTCCTGAAACAAAGGGACATAGGGATCCATCCGGCTTGCGGTTGTGGGTCCGAATGAACCCGACGAATAGCCCTCGGGAATTTTGGAGGGTCCTGCATAGTACAGGACATATTTTTTTAGATAGCAGGGAAGATCCTCTCCTTTTTCGATGAGGGCATTAATTCTGGCATGGGCCATATCCCTTGCAACGACCATCTTGCCGTTTAATTGAAGATGGGTTGCCACAGGGTATTTCCTCAGCTCTTCCCTGATCTCATCCATGGGCCTGTTTAAATCAATTAAAGCATCAGGACGATAATCGATCCGCTCTTTGGGGAGATACTGCTCAAATTCTGTTTCAATTTTTTCGAGAAAAATTCCATTCCTGTTAATTTTTCCTTTTATGCGCGTGTCCGAGCCGCTGTCAAGTCCAAGCCCCACAAAGCACGAACCGCCATGCCGTGGAAGCCTGACTACCTTAACATCGTGGCAAAAATATTTTCCCCCAAACTGCGCACCTATTCCAAGCTCGCACGAAGCTTTAAATACCTGATCTTCCAGATCAATATCACGAAAAGCGTGCCCCATTTTATTTCCCCGCCTGGGAAGATCGTCCAGATACCCGGAAGTAGCCAGGCTGACAGCTCTTAAATTCGCATCAGGGGAGGTTCCGCCTATAACAAAGACAAGATGATATGGAGGGCTTGCCCCGGTTCCGAGGAGACGCATTTTTTCCGTCATAAAATTCATGAGATTTTCAGGATTTAATATTGCCTTTGTTTCCTGGTAAAGAAATGTTTTATTGGCCGATTCCGATTCTTTGGCAATAAATATAAAAGTATATTCGTTTCCCCCTGCACAATTGACTTCAATCATGGCAGGAAGGTTACATCCTGTATTACGTTCTTCATACATGCTAAAAGGTGCATTTATTGAATAACGGAGCGGATTTTTAAGATAAGCATTAAAAACACCCTTGGAAAGCGCTTCTTCGTCAGAAAAATCTGTCCATATATTCTGCCCTTTTTTTGCTTTAATAATGGCAGTCCCTGTATCCTGACTTAATGGGAACTCGGCTTCCGAGGCCACAAGGGCATTGTTGATCATGGCCAGCGCCACAAGCTTGTCATTTTTAGAACTTTCAGGGTCGTCAAGAATTTTTGATAAAAGCTGCAGGTGGGACGGCCGGGTATGAAAAGAGACATCCTTAAAAGCCTGCTCAGCCAAAAGAGTCAGGCCTTCCCGGGCAATTACAACAACATCTGTTCCTTCAAAAGACTCAACATTAACAAAATCTGTAGTTAAAAGGTGGTATTGCGCAGTATCTGCTCCAATGGGAAACATCGACTGATACTTAAAGGGATCCATTATGCAACTCTCCATGATATGTACCAAGTATTAAAAAAACTATGCAACAAGGGGCTTGACTGAATAGGCAAAAGGAACTTTGATAATATGTTCAAAGAAATCATTCCCCTTATCATCCACAATAATAAAAGCCGGAAAATTTTGAACAGTTATCATATATACAGCTTCCATTCCAAGCTCAGGATACTCTATGAGTTCAATATTTGTGATACATTCTGCTCCCAGCCTTGCCCCTTCTCCTCCTATGCTGCCCAGATAAAAGCCCCCATGTTTTTTACACGATTCTGTAATAGCTTTTGAACGGTTCCCTTTTGCAATCATTATCAGGGAGCCTCTGTTTTCCTGGAACAAAGGGACATACGGGTCCATGCGGGCTGCTGTTGTGGGTCCAAAAGAACCGGAAGGATGTCCCTTCGGCGTTTTTGCGGGGCCTGCATAAAACAGGGGGTATTTTTCAAGATATTCAGGGAGGCCATCCCCCTTATCAAGCCGTTCTTTAAATTTAGCATGGGCGATATCCCTTGCCACAATCATTTTTCCATTTAGAAAAAGACGTGTTCCAATGGAATGTTTTCCTAAAGATTCTCTGATTTTATCCATTGATCTGTTTAAATCAATGGAAGTAATATCATTTTCGGTTTCCTTTGGTTCAGGAAGAAATTGTGCAGGATTTTTTTCCAGTTGCTCCAGAAAAATACCATCACAGGTTATTTTAGCCTTTATATTTCTGTCGGCGCTGCAGCTTATCCCTATTCCAACGGGGCATGACCCGCCATGCCTTGGAAGGCGGATAACCCTGATATCATGGCAAAAACATGTTCCTCCAAACTGAGCCCCCACCCCCAGCAGACGTGATGCCTTTAATATTTCATCTTCAAGCTCACGGTCACGTATGCCATGGGCTGTTATATCACCCGTTGAAGGAAGCTCGTCCAAATAACCAGCGGTTGCAAGCTTTACTGTTTTAAGATTAGACTCAGGTGTAAGCCCCCCCACAACCACAGCAAAATGATATGGCGGGCACGCAGCTGTCCCAACGCTTTCTAACTTGTTAACAATAAATTCAAATAATTTCCTGGCATTAAACAACGGTTTTGTTTCCTGATACAGATATGTCTTATTAGAACATCCAGCTCCCTTTGCAATAAAAAGAAAATGATACTCTTCTCCCTCTTCGGCAAATATCTCAAGCTGTGCAGGGAGGTTATTCCCTGTGTTTACCTCTTCATAAAGAGTTAATGGGGCATTTTGAGAATACCTTAAATTTTTTTTTGTATAAACATTAAAAATACCCCTGGAGACGGCTTCCTTATCAACACATTTTGTCCATACTCTCTGCCCTTTATGTCCAAGTACAATAGCGGTTCCCGTATCCTGACACATGGGGAAGATGCCTTCAGCCGAAATTACAGCATTTTTCAGCAGCTCAAGACAGACAAATTTGTCATTATCCGAAGCTTCTTCATCTTTAAAAACCTCTGACAGTTGTTTAAGATGGGAAGGTCTTAACAAATGTGATACATCGTTAAATGCTTCTTCTGCAAGGAGTGTCAATCCTTTTGCATCAACTTTTATAACCCTTTTACCAAGAAAAGATGCCACAGAAACATGATCTTTGGTCAGCAAACGATAGGGAGTCGTTTGATCCTGCAGCGGAAAGGGCTGCCCATATATGAAATCGACCATATAATACACCTCTATACCCCGTCACATAAATAATTTCACTCCGTTGTCGGTCGCCTGGGTATTTTAATACGCCTTCGAGGTGAAATTTATTATCTGACAATCTATACTTTTAGAAAATAAAGGAAACTTTTTTAACGACTAAGGATTTGAAATAGCCCGTTTATACGTTTTCATGGCGCAGAGATCTCCACACATTGTGCAAACATCTCTATTATGATCTTCACTCGCTGTCCGCCTTTTTTTTGCCACATCAGGGGCAATAGCAGAATCGAACATGGTTTCCCAGTCAAAATTACACCGTGCTTCAGACATTTTCCGATTTTGTTCCAAAGCGCCGGGTACCTCTTTTTCAATATCACCAATATGAGCAGCAATTTTTGATGCTATTACCCCTTCCCGAACGTCATCTAATGTTGGAAGGCAAAGGTGCTCGGCAGGGGTAACATAACATAGAAAATCTGCGCCATTAGCTGCAGCTATTGCGCCTCCGATTGCCCCTACTATATGATCGAATCCCGGAGCTATATCTGTGGGAAGAGGCCCCAGCACATAATAAGGGGCTCCATCGCAAAGCCTTTTCTGCGTTTTCATATCACCTGCAATTCTGTTTAAAGGAACATGGCCTGGGCCTTCAATCATAACCTGCACCCCTGCTTTTCTGGCTCTTTTTGCCAGATCCCCTAATGTTACAAGTTCAACGGCCTGGGCGCGATCTTCTGCATCGCATATGGTTCCCGGCCTCAAGCCATCACCCAGGGAGAGAGTCATGTCATACTCATGGGCAATTTCTATAAGACGGTCATATTTATCGTAAAGGGGATTTTCTTTTCCATGCTTATTAATCCATTCAGCCATGAGGCTCCCCCCCCGGGATACAATTCCCATGAGCCTGTCGCTGGCTTTTAAAACACTTAAGGTGTTAAAATTTATTCCGCAATGAACCGTAACAAAATCAACACCCGATTTTGCATGCTCTTCAATGGCCGAAAAAATATCCTCTTCAGACAGATCAACAGCCTTTTTCCCCTGGGAAACAGACATGCTTGCTGATTTATAAATTGGGACAGTCCCCACCATAACAGATGACTGCTCCAGAATTTTATCAAGAATAAGATTTAGATCTCCTCCTGTGGAAAGATCCATAATGGCATCAGCACCAGCTTTTATGGCAACATCCAGCTTAAGAAGCTCCTCATCTATATTAAAATGGCTTGGAGATGTCCCTATATTTGCGTTTACCTTTGTCTTTAACCCTTTGCCGATACCCCTTGCTGTAAATTCACGATATCTGTTTTTCGGAATAACAATCTGCCCCTTTGCAACTCCGGCCATGATTATTTCAGCATCGATCCCTTCATAGGCAGCCACCTGCTTCATGGCATTGGTAAGCTTACCATTATTTGCATCTTCCATTTGCGTCATAATATATAATGCCTCAGAATTTAAAATATTTTTATTTGAATTATAATTTTTGTTTATCTGTAAAAAGACCGGGGACCCGGCGACTGGCAACTATTTGACATTCGATTCCGGCTTTTCAAAATTTTGTTAATAATTCTGCACATTATATTTTTTTATTTAATTTTGCAAGAAAAGTAGAACTAGCCTTATTATTTTTTTTAATGAGCAAAACAGATCCGGCAAACAGACTTTACATCTTTGAATTGAGTTGTTATTAATACACCCTTAGTCAAATTTTAATTTGACATAAGCTGAATTTCTTTATTTATACTATATATGTAATACTGCATCCAAAATAATTTTGTTAAAGCCCATATATTTTCAAAGGATTCACAATGATAGGAAAAGGATATGTTCAGGTCTATACAGGAAATGGAAAAGGGAAAACCACAGCAGCTTTGGGGCTGACTTTAAGGGGGGCAGGCGCCGGACTTAAAATTTTTATTGCCCAATTTATGAAATCAGGCGATTATAATGAAATCAAAGCATTAAAAAGATTCTCTGATCTTGTCACCATAGAGCAGTTCGGATACAAAGGTTTTGTCAGGGGAAAACCGATGCCGGAAGATTTTAAAGCGGCTGAAAAAGGGCTGATAAGGGTAAAAGAAGTATTATCCGCCGGAAACCACGATATGGTTATTCTTGAAGAGGGTAATGTGGCTGTTATGTGCGGCCTTTTTTCTGTTAATACTCTCCTTGAAGTTATAGATTTAAAGCCTGATAATGTTGAGCTTATAATTACCGGAAGAGGTGCAATGCCTGAAATAATTGAAAAGGCCGATCTTGTTACAGAGATGAAGGAAATCAAGCATTATTTCAAAAAAGGGGTTAAGGCAAGGGCAGGAATTGAAAAATAGACTAATCATCAATCTTTTTTTTTACATTTGTTTTTCTTTCTTTTTTTGTTCTGTTTTGTTTTTTCCGTTTTCCGTTGACCAGTGCAGGGCGCTGGAACCTTGCGAGGTACTGGTCCTGGCCAATAAACAATCTGTAAAGAGTCTTAAACTTGCAAAATACTATATGAACAAAAGGGGGATACCCAATGAGAATTTTCTCGCACTGACAGTGACCAGCAATGAGACCTGCAGCAGACTTGTTTACGAAAAAGATGTGGCTGAACCCGTAAAAAAATATTTAAAAAAAATGAATCCCAAATCCCGTATACGGTGCCTTTTGCTGATGTATGGTTTACCTTTAAAGATATCTCCACCTGTAACATTAAAATCGCTCCCCTTAAAAAAAAAATCCGGCGCCTTAACAGACACAAGAGCATCCCTTGATTCGGAAATCGCCCTTGTCCTGGTAAAAAATTATTCCCTGCCGGGGTGGATAAGTAATCCATATTACATAGGGTTTAAAAATAAAAAAGTATCTGTTTTAAAAAAAGATGTTCTAATGGTAAGCAGAATTGACGGGTCCTCTGAAAAAATTGCAAAACGGATAATAGACGATTCCTTAACAGCAGAAAATAATGGTTTGCAAGGTACGGCATATTTCGATGCAAGATGGCCCGAATCCGGCTCAGGAAAAACCTCCGGCTATACGTTTTACGATCAATCCATTCATCTTGCTTCAAAACTGGTTAAAAAAAGCGGACTTTTTACTGTTGTAGTAAACAACGGAGAAGAACTTTTTAAAAGAAATGAGTGCCCCGACGCAGCTCTTTATTGCGGCTGGTACAGCCTGGCAAAATATATTGATTCCTTTTCCTGGCCCCCCGGCTCCATAGGCTATCATATTGCAAGCTCGGAGTGCACTACACTGAAAAAAAAAGGGAGCAGGGTCTGGTGCAAACAGATGCTTGACAATGGGATAGCAGCCACCATTGGTCCCGTGAGTGAACCTTATGTTAGTGCATTTCCTTTGCCTGAAGTTTTTTTCGGGTTCCTTGTGGACGGAGACCTCACCCTTGCAGAATGTTATCTTGTCAGCATCCCGTTTTTGTCATGGAAAATGGTATTAATAGGAGATCCTCTGTATAGACCTTTTAATGCCGGATTTAAAAAAGTACCATAAATGTATAATCGCTGAAATGGAGGTTTGTAATGAATCGTCTAACCAAAGCAGTACTTATCAGCCTGTTTTCTTTTACAGTCCTCACCGGCTGCTCATCTGATGAAGAAAAAAAAATAGCATATTTTGAAAGCGGAAAAGCCTATTTTGCAAAAGGAGAGTATAAAAGTGCCGTAATAGAATTTAAAAATGCCGTTCAAATGGATCCCAATTACCTTGAAGCTTACATACTCCTTGGGGGAACATCTTTAAAGGCAGGAAATATTCAGGGGGCATTTAATGCATATTCAAGGGCATCAGAAATAGATCCTTCCAATATCGATGCCCAGTTAAAGCTTGCCACTTTTATGCTTCTCGGCAAAAAGACAGATAAGGCAAAAGAAAAAATCGACAATATTCTTGCCGTTGATCCGGGTAACATTGAGGCACTTTTGTTGCGGGTAAGGGTCCTTGAACTTAAAAATGACCTTAATGACGCAAAAGACGTACTGAAAAAAATATTAGCATCAAATACCAGAGACACACGGATACACCTGTTGCTGGCAAAGGTAATGACTCGGCTGGATAATTTCACTGAAGCAGAACAAATATTAAAACAGGCCATTGAAATCAACAATGACAATATAGGACTCCACCTTGCCATGGTGAGCCTTTATACTGTAGCCAATAAACCTGCACGGGCTGAGGAAAAACTTAAAAAAATAATAAAAGACTATCCTGATAATGAAGATCTGTATATTACCCTTGCTTATCTTTACATTAGACAAGGGAAGCCGGATAAGGCTGAATCTCAATTTTTAAAATCAATTAACAAAGCCCCTGATAAAATAAAGCCGCTTATGCTAACTGCAGGATACTACAGTGCCATGGGCAAGAATTCTGAAGCACTTTTAATGTACAACAAGGCAAAGAAAATAAGGCCGGATGATCTGAGAATAATGAATGCTGTGGCGAATTTGTACTATAAAACAAAAAATCTGGCTGCGTGTGAAAAGCAGATTGCAGCAATGATCGATAAAAACCCTGATTTCCCTCCAGCCCGACTGTTAAAAGGGAAGCTTTTTGTTACCAGAAAAAGCTTTGATGATGCCCTTGGAGTTCTCGATCTCCTTATCCAGGAAAATCCTAAAGAACCTGCTGCATACCTGTTTAAAGGGATTGCGCATCTTGGGAAAGGAGAAATAAGAACTGCAAAAACAGCCCTTATCAAGGCGGTTGAGTTATCTCCGAAAAATATCAAAGGGAGGTTGTTCCTTGCAGATATCTTTCGCAAGGAACGTTCCCTCGACATAGCTGCAAAGGAGTGTGGAGAAGTACTTAAAGTCAGCCCCCAAAATTATAAGGCAAAATATATAATCGGACAAATTTTTATTGACCAGCAAAAAATTAGTGCGGCCAAATCAGCTTTTAAAGAGCTGATAAAGATTGCACCTGCCAACCCTGCTGCATATTTTCAGCTTGGACTTTTGCAAAGTTCGATAAAGGAATACGACTCTGCCCTGGTCAATTTTGAAAAAGTATTGTCAATAAATCCTGAACATATGAAAGCATTTATCAGCAAAGCAGGAATATACGCGGCAAAAAACAAGTTTGATGCGGCCCTTAAAATATGTGACAAAAAGATTAATCAGCTTCAGGGCTCTCCTGAAACTGCTATTGTTTATAATTTAAAAGGGAAAATTTTCCTTGCAAAAAAAGATAAAAAAGGTGCAGAAAAAGCTTTTAAGGAAGCGCTGATAAAAAATTCCGGTTTTATGCAGCCCTATTATTCCCTGGCACAGATATATATCAGCGATAAAAAAGAAGATAAAGCCATAGCCCAATACAAAGCTGTTCTGGCAAATAACCCTAAACAGGCAGGGGCTCATATGCTTTTGGGAATTATTTATGATTTGCAAAAAAAATATGACCTTTCAATGGAGCACTACAGGGCTGCCCTTGATATTAATTCTGACTTTGCCCCGGCTGCCAACAATCTGGCATATCTTTTGAGCCGTAATGATAAAGATATTAATGAGGCGCTGGTATTTGCAAAAAAAGCAAAGGCAAAATTTCCAAAAGACCCGAATACCATGGATACTCTGGGCTGGATTTACTACAAAAAAGGTCTGTATAGCAGCGCCATAGCCGAATTGTCTGACAGTTCACAAAGACTTCCAGACAACCCTGTGGTTCGGTATCATCTTGGAATGGCTTATTACAAAAAAGGAAAAAATAAACTTGCTGCCGCAGAACTAAAAAAAGCTTTAAGCATAAGCAACAACTTTGATGGTTCAGATGAGGCAAAAAAAATATTAACGGAAATAAATTAATGAGATATTTTCCCTTTAAAATAGCGGCGTTATGTATCTTGTTGCCCCCTGTTTTTTATATACTCTCCATTGCTTCGGCGGAAAAACATTTTAAAAGCCGGTATATAAAAAAAATTGAACAGATTTATGCAGAAAACACACAAATCCTCCTCGAAGGGCAGATACGTCTCCAGGATGTCATAAGCAAAAACATAGACCAGTATCTGAAAAACAGTCCTTTGCCGGAATGGGGGGTAAAAATAGACATACTTGTTTCAACGAAAAATAAAACAATTCTATATCCCCCATTTTTTGACACAAAAAAAGAAGGGGGGGGATCTCTCCATGATTCCATGCAGACAGCTTCTGATAATTATATTCTGATGAAAGAAGGGCTTATTATTTCAGTTGACCCTGATATAGAACTTATATCAAAATTTTCCATAGGGATGATTACCTTTTATATCTTAATATTCATGGTTGCTCTGTTTCTTTACTATAGTGCTGGAATTAAAAAAAGCAGACGTGAAGAGACCAACAGGCTCTCTGATTTGCAAAAAGAGTTTGAAAATAGATTGCAGTACTTAAGCAATGACAGAGAAGAACTGCATCGTACCTTGCAGGAATACAAAAAAAATCTTAAAGAAGAAAAAAACAGGGCGCACACAAACGAAACTGAGATGATAGAAGAGATAATTCTTCTTGAAAGCAAATTAACAGATAATCTTACTTACCAGCAAAATCAAATAGAAGAAATCGATCTTTTAAAAGAAAAACTAAAAAAAATAGAAAAGACAGAGGTTAAGAAGACCGGCCAAAAAGCCCAAACCTTAAATATGCTCCAAAAAGAGTTTAATGAATTATATAAAAATGTAGAGATTAATAAAAGGGCAGTCTCCAGTTTTCATGCCCTGAGCGGCGGGATGAAGAATAAATGTGAAAAGATAATCCATCAAC
This sequence comes from uncultured Desulfobacteraceae bacterium, assembly GCA_964572105.1. GTDB lineage: Bacteria > Desulfobacterota > Desulfobacteria > Desulfobacterales > BuS5 > DAOWMW01. Next base: position 4,987 of record CAZNFB010000013.1, on the reverse strand, counting down.
TTAACGATGATCCCAGTCTTGTACCTGTCAAAAGAAAAGTATTTTCAAAAAAAGGAGGCAGGAAATTTTTTGAAATAATTTTTGCATATACCGGCCGTATATATTATGCCACCGGCAAAGACGGAAAAATAGAAATTCTTGCCCTGGGAACAAAAAAGACACAGGCCAAGGATCTGGAATTTCTCGACAGAGTATAAAAAAAGGGGAGGGGTACGCCCCTTCTATCACAGAGGGTCTCTACTCCAACTAACTTCTTGGCGATAGCAAATTAAGATTAATCAACCAAACTTCTCTTTACGAAAGTTGCGCAATGCAGGCTTGAAAATACCAAAAAAATAGCGGTGGTATAAGTTCGGTTTACGTTCCCACGCTGAAGCGCGGGAACGTACATTTTTTCAACAACCAAACAACTTAGGAACGAAAATTTTATAAGTTGAACAAAATAGCTTGTCTTTTGGCCCATCTACTTCGTTGCATCAAAGGCTGAATACGTATAGTATGCAACCTTTAATGCGCCTTGTATATGGGCCAAAATTCTGCGCTATTTCTGCTCAACTTATTTCATCTCCGTTCCATCAAATTATTTCTCTGACCAGCGACGTGAAAGCACTTCATCAGTTGAATAATCAGGAAGAATTATCGGAGCGGTTTTTGGGTCTTCAATACCGGCTTCCTCAATCTCTTTTTCAAATTTTACAACATGATCAATGGTGAGTTTTTTAATTTCAACGCCTCCGTCAATATATTCAGCGGCATTGACACCAGCACGTCTTCCAAAGGTTATAATGTCCTGCAGGCTGTTGCCCATGAGCCGGTTCTCTCCATGGACACCACCTATGACTTCACCTGCTGCAAAAAGCCCAGGTACATTTGTTTCAGTGGATGCATTAACATTTACACCCCCATTTTGATAATGAAGGGTGGGATAAACAAGCATGGGGTCTTTACTTATATCTATTCCGTGTCTTGCAAACTGGATAAATTTAGCTGGAAGCTCTTTTTTAACGGTACCTTCACCATGGAGTTCATCTATCATGGGGGAATCGAGCCAAAGCCCCACGCGGCCAGTTGGTGTTAATATACCCTTCCCCTTATCCATGGCCTCACAGATTAATTCTGCAGACTCCACATCCCTCGGTTCCAGGGGAAAGCAAAATTGTTCCCCATCAATATTTAACACATGGGCTCCGAGCCCCCTTACCTTTTCTGTGATCAGCAATCCCACATTCTGCTCAGGATACACCACACCTGTGGGATGATACTGGGTGGAGAAAAGATATTTATTTCCAACACCGGCTCTATAGGCCATGACAACACCGTCCATTGTGGCGCCGTAATGGTTTGTTGTTGCAAAACCTTTAATATGAAGACGGCCAAAACCACCTGACGCAAGAATAACAGCCTTTGCCTTTGCAACGTAAAATTCTTTGGTATCCATATTAAACAGAATTGCTCCGGCGCATTTTCCGTCTTCATCAAGAATAAGCTCCACTGCAGGAGCAAATTCGAGAACAGTAATGGAATCCGTTCTGCTTCGTGCTTCATCTCTGACCACACGCATGATCTCTGCTCCGGTCATATCTCCTGCTGAATGGAGTCTTTTCCGGGAAGAACCTCCAAAATGACGTACAACCATACGTCCTTCAGGGGTCTTGTTAAACATCATTCCCAGATTTTCCAGCCATGAAATTGACAATGGAGCATCATGGGCAATGGCCTCCACAAGGTCGGACTGATTTGTAAAGTGACCGCCGCCTATGGTGTCTACATAATGATAAAATGGAGAATCACATTCCTGGGTCGCAGCCTGGATTCCCCCCTCAGCCATTATTGTATTTGAATCACCATGTCTAAGCTTGGTTGATATGATTACACTTTTTCCTGCATCTGAAGCCATTAAAGCTGCAGATGTCCCGGCACCTCCACCGCCGATAACAAGTACATCGGCCTCATAATCAACTTTGGAAAAGTCCACCGATTCAGGCCTCACCAGAGAGATTGATTCCAGAAGGTCTGCAACCTGATCCTGAAAAACATCCCCTTTGTTTGAGCCGACTCTTACTGCCCGCGTTCCATCTTTTTGACAATCAGGATGGTATGCATTTAAAACCTCTTCACGTTCTTTGAGATTCAAAGCAGGATAATGTTCATTACGCCGGGCCCTTTCCACCCTCGCAGGACGAGTAGCCTCAACCTTTTTAATTAATTCCCTCATTTCGGGTGTATATGACATTTTTTTCTCCTTTACTCCTGTTCACGATAAAACAAGTTTCGGCTATAGATATTGTGTGTCCTGGGGTACCCATTCACCCGGAGGGGTGAGATCCGGCTCCCGCTCACGTTCATCTGTATATATTTTTTCAAGTTCTCCCCTATCCATAACAAGAAGATTTTTTAACATCTTGTCATATTTTCCCGCATTAATTTCATCAACTCTTTTTTGCAGATGCTCTGCCTTCGGCTGAATATATTTTGCATATATACGCCTTGCAAGCTGTCCAATATGATACTGGGGCAGCTCTCCCATACACCGGCTGGTACAAAGGCCGCACTGGATACAATCAAAGGATATTTCAGCAGCTTTGGCGATATTCCCCTGTTTTAATGCAGAGATATAACCCAATACATCAACATCCATGGGACAGGCTTTTGTGCAAAGATTACAGGCAACGCAGCGGAATAATTCTGGATAAAGAGCATGAATAACTTCAGGATCACCAGACAACTCTTCAAGCTTGTAAGTTGCCCTGTTAGCAGGATAAAATGGAATCTGAGCAAGGACCATATCAGGCTCAACAACTGTCTGACAGGCAAGGCCGAAATAGAGTTTGTAATCTCCGGCTTTTCGGTAAACAGTGGGACATGCTCCGCATATACCGCCGCGGCAGCCTGCTCCCCTGATAAATTTAAACCCGGCAAATTCCATTGCTTTCATTATTGTAAGGGTTTCAGGGACATTGTAACGTTTCCCCATAACATATACAGGTATGGTTTTGGCTCCTTCAGGCAAAATAGCCCGATCACCTGTAGCCACCCTGGGAGCCTGTTTAGCTTGTGCTTCAGCCATATTAATTTCTCCTTAAAAAAACAGATCGGTTATTCATCTGTTTTAGTTTTATGAATATAGATTTCCATATAAATAATTTCACCAGATTATCAGTCAAAATATTTATCCCTGTGAAATTAATTATCTTAAAATCCATGGGATCTAAATGGAAATTAGATAATTAAGGAACGAAAATTTTATAAGTTGAACGAAATAGCTTGTCTTTTGACCCATCTACTTCGTTGCATCAAAGGCCGAATGTATAGTATGCAACCTTTAATGCGCCTTGTATATGGGCCAAAATCCTGCGCTGTTTCTGCTCAATTTATTTCATCTCCGTTCCTAAACAGAATATTCCTTACTTTTCAAAAATTCCACCGCATTTGAATCGTTAAGTTCGAAATGGCATACATCGGGAGCAAGCCCGAGGGCCAGAGCCATAAGCTGGGTAAAATAGAATGTAGGAATATTTTGTGAAATTTTCTTCTCGTCAATGAGACCCTGCTGTTTTTTCCCTAAATTAAATTCACATAAAGGGCAACTTGTGGCAATCACCTCAGCACCTGAGCGCCCGGCAAGATTCAGAATCTTCGATGCCGCATCTGCAGCAGACTCAGGCATCCCAAGCACCTGATATGAACCGCAGCAATAAGCTGCTGCAGGAAAATCTACAACAGTCGCTCCAAGAGCTTCAAATAATTCTGTCATTAATTCATAACTCCCCATGGGCTCTATACCGACCTCCGCAGGCCGCTGCAAAGTACAGCCGTAATAGGGAGCCACTTTTACGCCCGTAAGAGGTACTTTGACTTTTTCACGCACTTTATCCCAGCCCAGCTCATCTTTTAAAAAACTTAAAAGATGGACCACTTCAACTTCACCAAAATAATCGATCTCCTCATCCATAAACCGATTTATGGTATCTCTTTTTTCCCCATCAGTTTTCATTATAAGATTAGCCCTGGCCAGCGTATTATAACACATGGAGCATAATACGGTCAGCTTCCCGCTTCCCTGCTCCTTGGCCCTTATAAGATCACGAACCGGGGCAACCTGGTGAATAAGATCATCTTCGGCAAGGGAATATACAGCACCGCAGCAATTCCACCGCTGGATCTCCTCCATTTCAATTCCAAGTACTTCCATGGAAGCAATTGCAGCACTTTCAAGGTTTTTTGCCTTGGTTTTTAATGTGCAGCCTGGATAATAATTAATCTTCATCATTCTCCTCAACTTGTCATCTTTCTAAAACCGGCAACCATCGCTATCTGTGGGGCTCCCATTATTGTTTCCGCAGACATCTTTGACGGTTCAATAAAATTTATATTTTTTCTCAGAGTAATCTGACGTAAAGCCTCCATGACACGCGCAATATCTATACCCCTTGGGCATCTCACAGAACATGTATGGCAGGAAGCACATGCCCAGTAGGTATTCAGATTAACCAGACTATCCCCCATGGCCAGTTGTGCAAGATGCATAACCTTTCGAGGAGAAAATTCCATGTATTCGGACATGGGGCATGACCCGGAACAGGTTCCGCACTGGAAGCAAACCTTTACATCTTGTCCGCTTAATTCTTTAATTTTCTGGACAAAATCTGTTTTTATTGTTTTAGGTAAAATTAAAACCGACATTATTTCCCTCTTTTTTTGTATGAATTTCCAGATAAATTCGGATATTATTCATAAAACGCTCAGTAGCGTCCGGTTAGAAAATTGTAAGAAAGAAAATACGGAAAGTTTAATTGTTTTTTCCGCTATTGCGAATAAATTTCTTGAATTTCTAAGTTTGCTCCGCCAAAATTGCGAAACTCCCTCGTGCCTCACTCAAACAATCGCAATTTTTTGGCTACGCTGCACTAAGAAATTCTACAAAATTTATTCAATACGCTACAAAAACAATTAAACTCCCCTCACGCAAGATTCTAACCGGACACTA
>CAZNFB010000012.1:2944-23757 GCA_964572105.1 uncultured Desulfobacteraceae bacterium | reverse complement strand
TATTGAATACTCCTCTTTTTTTGAAAGTAAAAAACAGGGGGCTACTTATAAATAGTGCCCAAACGAAAACTATAAAAAGTTTTCCTGACGAAAAAATTAGAAAAAATCAGCGGTTTTCGCCAGACAATAGATATTAAAAAAAATGTAACTATTCAGCGTTGCTGATTTAAAATACGCAGCAGGTATGATCTAATTAAAACATTTGAAATTGTTTGAACAGATTAGAGAGCGTTAAGAAAGAATCCATCAGGGCTGAACTTATTGACGTTATTTTTTGGTATACTATTACGCAAGCTTATATTTTTAACAGATTCTTTCTTTACGACCTCTTATCTGTGAGTTTTTCATGGTTTAATCAGATTATACCTGCTGTCGTACAAAATTTGTACACATTCTCGGTCTTGTGGTGTGCTGTGACACCATGTGTGTTTCAGCGAAAAATATTTTTGTTTAAACATGAATCAGGGAGGACAAAAGATAAATGAATAAAATGGAGCTTACTTTAGCTCTGAAAACCGAGGCAGATATCTCAAAAGATGATGCCGAAAGAATTGTAAATATTTTTTTTAATTCCATGACACAGGCGCTTACGCATAATGAACGTGTTGAGATTCGTGGTTTGTGCAGCTTTTATATTAAAAAATATAAGAGTTATATGGGAAGAAATCCCAAAACAGGGGATACGGTTTTCATAAAAGCAAAACAATTACCTTTTTTTAAAGCCGGCAAAGAGCTCAAAGATCGGGTAAACAAATAAATCTGTGCATGTATTTGAAGATATATTAAATCAAAACAGACCGATACGGCTGTTGACAACTCTGTTTAATAACAAAACTATTCCCCACGCACTACTCTTCACGGGGGTTAAAGGTGTGGGGAAAAAGAGGTGCTCAATAGCTTTTGCCATGTTATGCAATTGCACTGATTTACGATTTTTATCTGGAACCGATAATGAGCCCAGGGTAAACCCGTGCGGCCATTGCAGTTCCTGTAAAAAGATTAAGTCAGGGAACCATCCCGACATTATTATCGTTGAACCATCCGGGACTTATATTAGAATAGACCAGATACGTAACCTGTGCAGACTACTTGCCTTAAGGCCCCATGAAGCACACTTGCGTGTTGTTATTATATCTGATGCGCAAGCTTTGACCACGGAAGCAGGGAATGCTTTATTAAAGGAGCTGGAGGAGCCACCGTCCGGAACTCTTTTTATTTTAACTGCGCCCCAAAAATCAGATTTACTTCCCACAGTATTATCACGGAGTCAAGTTATAGGCTTTAATCCGTTTTCATTAAACGATCTTATTTCCATATTAAAATCCAGGCATGGGGCAAACCACAATGATGCTCTGATTATGGCTGCCATGGCCGGAGGTAGTCTATCCACTGCAATTACCATGTGGAAATCAAAAAACCGTATAGATTTTATTCACCAAAGAAAATGGCTGATAAATTTTGTGAACAATTGTATTATATCAGAACCATCACCGGATATGCTTTTTGCATCTGCCTTAAGACTTGCAAAAAATAAAGAATTTTTTCTCGATTCTTTAAAGGTAATTAAATCCTGGTTAAGAGATCTTGTAATTTATAAATATTCCCCTGAAAAAATATTTAATAAAGATATGACCAATGAAGTTAAGGAGATATCGGAAAATATAGCTGAGGAACCACTTCTTTGTGGGATTAAAGTTGTTGATAATGCGCAAAAAAAAATTTTGGCAAATTCCGCCTTAAGGTTAACCGCAGAAATTATGATAATAAAGCTTGCAAGAGTATAATATATGAACAAAATGATAGGGGTACGTTTTAAACCGACAGGAAAGGTATACAACTTTGACAGTGCCGCATTTGTTCTCCTTGAGGGTGATGATGTGATTGTGGACACTGAACGGGGATTAAGCTTTGGGACTGTTACTGTGGCCCCTGTGGAATATAATAAAGAATCCCTGAAAGAACCTCTGAAAAAGGTTTTCCGGCTGGCAGCCGAAGAAGATTATGAGCAGCGGGTCAAAAATCTTTCCCTGGAAGATAACTCTCACAATTACTGCATCCAGTGCATCAAAACACTTGGACTCAAGATGTCCCTTTTCTCTGTGGACGCATCGTTTGATCAGACTCGGCTCACCTTTTTTTTTACAGCAGAAGGCCGGGTTGATTTCCGAAAACTGGTGAAGATGCTAGTAAATAAATTTCATATAAAAATAGAAATGAGGCAGGTGGGGATTCGAAACCAGGCAAAAATGTGTGGAGGGATTGGAAGATGCGGTCGTGAAATATGTTGTTCATCTTTTATCGATAAATTTATGCCTGTTTCAATACGCATGGCAAAGGAACAGGGACTCTCATTAAATCCCACAAAAATATCAGGGCTGTGCGGCAGGTTGATGTGTTGCCTTACCTTTGAAAATGATATTTACCATGACTTCAAAAAAAAACTTCCAAAGGTTGGTAAGTTTGTAAATACACCCCAGGGAAAAGGAAAGGTTATCCGCCATAATGTTTTAAGAAAAAAAATAATAATGCAAATTGGAGACGATCAAATAGAGATAGATGCTGATAAGGTGATAAAAGATTGAGGCTTTAATCTGCAGGCCTTTAAAAAACCGATTAGCCGCACAATTCGTTTCAGGAGAAAAAATGACTGAACCTTTTTATATAACAACACCCATATATTATGTAAATGCACGACCCCATCTTGGCCATGCCTATACCACCATTGCAGCAGATGTTTCCTGCCGGTATAATTTTATGGAGAAAAAAGATGTATATTTTCAAACAGGAACCGATGAACATGGCGACAAGATTGAACGTGCAGCCAGGGCTGAAGGCCTCGGTGTAAAGGAATATGTTGATAAAATAAGCGGCCTGTTTAAGAATCTTTGGCCGGAACTTAAAATTAAATACAATTATTTTATCAGGACAACGGATGCCTCCCATATAAAACTTGTAAGAGAACTTCTGCAGCGAATTTACGATGCAGAGGATATTTATTTTCATGAATATGAAGGGCTTTACTGTTTTGGGTGTGAACGGTTTTATACAGAAAGGGAGCTTGTCAGCGGCAAATGTCCCGACCATAATACGGAGCCTGAGCTGATAAAAGAATCCAACTATTTTTTCAAAATGAGTAAATATCAGGACTGGCTCATAGAGCATATAGAATCTAATCCTGATTTTATCCGGCCAAAACGCTACAAAAATGAGGTGCTGGCTTTTTTAAGGGAACCCCTTGAGGATTTATGCATATCCCGTCCCAAATCCCGATTAAAGTGGGGTATTCCCCTCCCCTTTGATAATGATTATGTGACCTATGTCTGGTTCGATGCTCTTATTAATTATATATCCGGCCCTGGGTATCCTGATGGGGACCTTTTTTCCAAATTCTGGCCCGTTGCCCAGCATATTATAGCAAAGGATATCTTAAAACCCCATGGTATTTACTGGCCGATAATGCTTAAAGCCGCTGGTATCGACATATATAAGCATCTTAATGTTCACGGTTACTGGAATATTGATGAAAATAAAATGTCCAAAAGTGTTGGAAATGTAATTGAACCCCTTTCTTTAATAAAAAAATATGGGATCGATTCATTTAGATTTTTTTTAATGCGGGAGATGACCTTTGGTCTTGACTCCAATTTTTCTGAACAATCTTTAATTGAACGAATCAATTCTGACCTGGCCAATGATCTTGGAAATCTTTTTTCCAGAGTCTTATCCATGGCCCATAAATATTTTTCAGGAATAGTTCCCCGGGTGGATATGGATGTTGAAAACAGCTTTCAATTCAGCCTTGAAAAAGACGCCATCGATGCTGTTGAAAAGTTCCAGAGCAGCATGGATATATTTGCCTTTCATGGAGGGATCGCGGCGATCTGGGGATTTATTCGGAGGATGAACAAATATATTGATGTTACATCACCATGGGAACTTGCAAAAAAAAAATCTGCCAAAAAGCAGCTTGAAATCGTAATATATAATCTTCTTGAGGGGCTGAGGGTCGTTTCAGGACTCATCTATCCGGTAATGCCGGATACTTCAGTTGCCATGCAAAAACATCTGGGATTAGATGCTGATAAGGTTTTAAAAGGAGAGTTTAATTATCTGGATGATCTTAAAAAATGGAATATTACTAAACCAGGGACTAAGCTTTTAAAATCAATAAGACTTTTTCCCAGAATTGAAACCTGATTTTTAACAAGAAAACAAAATTTACGCAAAAAGCTGTTCACCATGGCAACTATTAAATCCCACAGAACCGGCTGGAGAAAATACCAGGCAGCGTTAAAGAAAAAATCGGCCCGAAAAAAAAGCCTAAAAAATTTATTTAAATATTTTACGATTCCGGTTATTTTAATTTTAATACTCTATTTTACAGTTGCAAAAATAATCGATTTCCTCCCTGCTCAAACCCAGGTGGCACATAAAAAAAAGGAGATCCCTGTAGAAAAAAAGGGGTTGACCAAAAAAGATCTCTTTGACCTGTTGAACGGAGAAAAATTAATAAATTTAAATCAGAATAAATTTCACTTCACATCAAACGGTATTCCCATGGAGGCTCTGTTAACCGTTGATACTGATCTTCAAGAGTTTGTACTAAAAAAAATGAAGACAGATACCTCCAAATATATGGGAATCGTTGTGATGAATCCGGAATCCGGAGCTATCCTGACAATGACTGGTTACAACAGGATAGACCCTTTGTCCAATCCCTGTACAGATATTACTTTTCCTGCTGCCAGTATTTTTAAGATCATTACAGCGGCAGCAGTAATAGAAAAATGCGGCTTCACCCCGGAGTCAAGGGTTGTATACAACGGTAACAAATATACACTTTACAAATCTCAATTAAAAAATCGTATAAATAAGTACTCAAACAGAGTTAAGTTTAAAGATGCATTTGCCCAGTCGATCAACCCTGTTTTTGGAAAAATCGGTATGCACTACCTTAACGACTCTGTTCTTCTTAAGTACTCTGAAGCCTTTGGTTTTAACCGGCAAATTAATTTTGAAATACCTCTTGTTCCCAGCTCGATTTCCATATCAAATAAACCTTATAACTGGGCTGAAATTGCATGCGGGTTTAACAGAACAACAATGATAACCCCTCTCCATGGCGCTTTAATAGGCTCAATAATTCTGAATAAAGGCAATTTGGTGGAACCCAAAATAGTCGCTCAGGTTACAGGGGACACAGGAAAAATTCTCTATAAAAGTAAAACATCCTCTTTTAAACAGGTTGTCTCCCCTGAAACATCAGCAATTATACATGGCCTGATGAAAAATACTGTACGAGCCGGTACCGCCAAAAAAATATTCAGAGGTTATAAAAAGGACAGGGTTCTGTCACGGCTGAATATAGGGGGAAAAACCGGTTCAATAAATAATAATAAATACCATATTAGATTTGACTGGTTTGTTGGATTTGCAGAGGAAAAAAACGGAAATGAAAAAATTATAGTATCTGTTCTGGTTGCCCATGAAAAATATATAGGAATTACAGCGGGCAGATATGCGCGTATTATCATGACAAAATATTTTCATAAATATTTTGCCGCTCAAAAAGAAGATCATAAAAAAAGTTGAGGACATATCACATGAAATGTCTAGAAAAATTTCTCTTTTTAATAAAAGCAACGAAAAACCTGTTTTATTCAAATATTTATTTTGGAAAATCCCCCTGGACAATATCAAAAAATACAAAAAACAGCTCCATTATATTTTTCCCGTACATGACCACCAGATTCTGCTGCGGCCTCTCCGGGATTGTCGCTTTCCATGGCATGGAAAAAGCAGATACCCAACTTGATTTGACCTCTTTTTTCGAAAAAACTGAAAAAATAGAAAAAAATAATTTGCAGTTCTGCATTAAAAACAGCCTCTCTTTTTGTGATAATTATCTTGGCGGCAAAAAATTCATCAATTCTTTTACCGCCGAGATCAGTGGTTTAAAAAAAAATAATCCTTTTTTTAAAATTTTACAAAACCCGGATTTCCACTGTCAAATCAAAGAGCTTAGCAAAAAGATTAAAACCATAATCGATTCTGAGAAGAAAATTTTTTCCGATTTTCAGGGAGAGCTTGGCAAAGATGATGTAGAGGCCTTTTCTTTGATAACAGAAAGGCTCCTCGATATTTCCTGGTTTTTATCTTCTGAATTATTAAATAATTTACTAAAAGTACAAAAGCTTGTTTTGGAGCCGACAGACAGCCTGTCATACCGTAAAACAGTAATTTTTAAAAATATAAATACTGTTTTAAACAGCCTTGATTTTCTCGAAGTAAGGGGACGGGATTCGGCCGGAATTTCCCTTATGTTTACCCTTGGAAAAAACGATTTTCAAGATTTTGATTCCGCCTTAAAAAAAAATCAGGTTGCCCAAAGTTTTAAAAAGCGTTTAAACATTGATGTTCTTGCCAACAGGGTAATAACCTTAAGCAGGACAGAAGATGAAAAAGGGAATGAAAACGTAGTAATTAACCTGACTTACAAGTTTGCCTCAGAGGTTGGAAGCCTTGGTGATAATACCCGATTTTTAAGACAACAGATTTGTGAAGACACCATTCTTCATATTCTTACAGATTTTCCATGTAAAAATAATACTGTTTCAGCACATACAAGATGGGCATCAGTGGGAGCCATAAACGAACCGAACTGCCATCCTGTGGATAGTAAAACTGCAAAAAAAGATAATAAAACAGATGGGATCATACATGTATGTTTAAACGGGGATATAGATAATTACCGTGCTCTGAAAAAAAAATATGCAAAAAACGGCTACCTGATACATGAAGATATAACCACAGATACAAAAATTATTCCAATAATAATTGAAGACTATTTTAATAAAGTAAATGATATTAATGAGGCTTTTCGCCTGGCCCTTAATGATTTTAAAGGGTCCCACGCCATATCCATGCATACTGACCTTGCCCCTGGAAAAATTTTTCTGGCGCAAAGGGGAAGCGGCCAGGCTATTTTTGTAGGGCTTGCAGAAGATTCATATATCCCCACATCTGAAGTTTACGGATTTGTTGAGGAGACATCCTCCTTTCTCAAGCTCAACGGAGAAAAGAGCGCAGACGGAGAAACAAACTTCGCCAAAGGGCAAATTTTTATTCTTGACCAGGAATCAAAAGGAGGGCTGGATGGAATATCAGCAATCTATTACGATGGCACTCCGGTTGGCCTCGAAAAAAAAGATATCAAACAGACTGAAATTACATCAAGGGATATAGACCGGCAGGATTTTCCCCATTATTTTTTAAAAGAAATTTCAGAATCCCATCGTTCTGTGGAAAGGACTCTTTTAAACCGCTGGAAAATTGATCAAAACAGATACTTTTTATCCATTGGCTCCAATGTCTTTCCCAACTCATTACAAAAAGCCCTCTCCGGCAGCCATGATACACCCAGTCAAATCAAAAGAGTCTTTTTTATTGGCCAGGGAACTGCCGGGGTTGCAGCAAAGTCATGCGCTAACATTTTAAATCATTACATGGATGATCCCTCTTTTACGGCGAGGTCATTTAAATCATCAGAACTCAGCGGAATGCTCAACGATTTTGACGATGTCAAAAGTATGGCAGATGTTCTGGTGATTGCCATAAGCCAATCCGGCACGACAACAGATACAAACCGGACAATGGATATGGTAAAAGAGCGTGGAGCCTCCACCGTGGCCATTGTCAACAGAAGAGATTCTGATATAACTTTTAAGGTTGACGGTGTAATGTACACCAGTACCGGACGTGATATTGAAATGTCCGTAGCCTCCACAAAGGCCTTTTATTCGCAAATTACAGCAGGCGCGCTGCTGAGCCTTAATATTGCTGTTCTAAAAAAGCACAGGGATGACAATTTTGTTGACAAAGAAATACGCAGGCTCCTTGAGATTCCGTCCCATATGAAAAAAGTTCTTAAGATGAAGAAAAGAATCAAGGATTCAGCCTACAACCTTGCTCTTTCAAAAGCATATTGGGCTACGGTGGGGAGCGGGCCCAACAAAGTATCTTCCGACGAAATCAGAATCAAGTTGAGTGAACTTTGTTATAAAACAATATCCTCCGATTATGTGGAGGATAAAAAACATATAGACCTTTCATCAGAGCCACTGATTATAGTATGCGCGGCAGGGGCAAATGATAACGTCATAAATGATATTATCAAAGATACATCTATTTTTTATTCCCATAAATCCTCTGTGGTTGTAATTGCAAATGAGGGGGAGGACGAATTTGAAGACTATGCCGATGATGTTATATATGTTCCTCCTGTCTATCCCCACCTTGCCCCGATTTTAAATACGCTGGCAGGACATCTATGGGGATATTACGCAGCCCTTGCCATAAATGAAGGCTCCACTTTTCTTGATAAGTTCCGAAATGATATTCAGAAAATAATAGACCAGCATACTGAAAAAGGCTTAAATGTTTATGAAATAATACTTGAAGACAGCTTTAAAGAGAGAACGGCTCTTTTTTACAAAGAATTCAGGACAAAACATGCGAATAGCCGCTTTCCCCCTAATCTGACAGAAATGGCTGATCTTACTCTTCTGCTTAAATATCTCATGGGGAGGCTTCCTGTAACCGATTTTGATATGGATTTCGGTAAAAAAGGGACAGCCTTGAATATTTTAAATTTACTTTTTGAAAAGCTTGGCAACGCAATCAATAATATGGCCCGTCCTGTGGATGCCATTAAGCATCAGGCCAAGACTGTAACCGTGGGGACAACACGGGTCAGCGAAAAAATTGAGGGAATAATTTTTGATTGCCTTGCAGGGTACCGAATAAAGCTGCCCCAGCTTTCCAACAACAATATTATTGTCCTTAAAAATATTCAAAGAATCGTTGCACAAATAAATGGTTCTATTTTATATAAAATAGCAGGCTTGAACATCCTTGGAGAGCCAACAGATGAGACCACTATTAAGGTAATTAAAAAAGACGGAGCTTTGGCCCATATACCTTCACGGGCAGAGGAGAACGTCATCCTCAAGGGGACAAAACAGATAATAGTAAGAAAAGGGAACGTATTTATTGGAAAAGGCCGACATGACGATCGGAGTTTCATAGCCATCCCGTTATTTTCAGATTCCGGAAAAACTCCCAATAGCACAAGAAAATTACTTCTCTTAAATATCTCCCTAAAAGAACAGGTTCCTCTTCCCCTGAAAATAAAAGCCCTTGGGGGAAAATATAAACACATAAAAAGTATAGTGCAGGAAAACAATATAAAATGGGAAGACAGCTTTCTTAACCTTATTGATATGCACAGGCTTTTCGGCAAATCAGCAGAAAAAATAGGGGAGTCCATTGTAGCAAACGAGCGATAGGAAACGTGAACTTTTGGCAGAAAAAAAACTCCTCTTAAGGGGAAAGATAATAAATGAAATAAGATTTTTTTTTTCAACTCTGAAATATCTTGAAGTGGAGACTCCCTGCAGAATCCCCACGCCTGCTCCAGAGGCAAATATTGATATGGTGGACTCAGACGGCCTTTTTCTTCATACATCGCCAGAGCTGTGCATGAAAAGGCTTCTTGCTGATGGATATGAAAAAATATTTCAGATCTGCAGATGTTTCAGAGATAATGAAAGGGGAAAAAAGCATCTTCCCGAGTTTACACTCCTTGAATGGTACTGGGCCGGAGCCGATTATCTCCAGATGATGGCTCTAACCGAAGCGTTGATAAAAAAAGTAGCCTTGGAAATAGGCATTAAGGATCTGCTGATTTACCGGGGGGACAGGATAACTCTTAATTGCCCATGGGAAAAACTGACTGTTAAAGAAGCGTTTAATAGATTCGCATCTATTACCATGGAGCAGGCCATTTCGCAGAATCTGTTTGACGAAATACTCGCATTTGAAATAGAACCTAATCTAGGAAGAAAAAAACCTCTATTTTTATTTGATTATCCCGAGGTTTTCGGGTCCCTGGCAAAGCTAAAGCCTGACAATAATTTATTCGCGGAACGGTTTGAATTATACATCAGCGGGCTTGAGCTCTGCAACGGCTTTAGTGAATTAACCGACCATAAAGAACAGCGAAAAAGATTTGAAAAAGAACTCGTTCTGCGCAAATTATCGGGAAAAAAAAATTTACCAATGCCCGAAAAATTTCTCAAATCCTTGAAAAAAATGCCTGAAGCCGCAGGAAACGCTTTGGGGATTGACAGGCTTGTCATGCTTTTTGCCAATGCCGGCAAAATAGATGAGGTTGTGGCTTTTACACCTGAAGAGCTTTGATTCCTTAGCTGTCATTCTTGTAACTATTCAGACATCTATAGCTTCAGGTATAATCTGATTAAATGCTGATTATAGATTGTCACATAAATAATTTCACTATGTTATCGGTCGCCTGCGTACTCCAATACGCCTTCCTCCTTCTGGCCTTGTGCCAAATTTTAAAACCGGGTAATTGTCTGACAATCTATATTTACTAAATTTTTTTCGCTAAAAAAGAGGATAACTTATGAAAATAGCCATTATAGGTGCCGGAGCAATGGGTTCAATTTTTGGTTCTATGCTCTCAGGTGTCTCTGACGTTTTCCTTATAACCACAAATAAAGAGCATGTAGATGCAATCAACAAAAACGGCTTAAAAATTGAGGAGAACGATGGATCTTTTAAAAAGTACAAGCTCTTTGCATCAAATGATCCAATGGAGATAAATGAAAAAGTCGATCTTGCTATAATTTTCACCAAATCCTATCATACTAAAGATGCTGCAATATCGGCTGTACCTATATTACAACGTGATGGACTGGCCCTGACGCTGCAAAACGGTCTGGGAAATAATGGAATAATTTCAGATATAATCGGAGAAAAGCGTACGGTTGCAGGGGTCACATCCCACGGAGGGACTCTTGTGAAACCTGGTCTTGTACGCCACGCTGGAACAGGACCCACACATTTTTCCGGTCCTGGGGCTGACCCTGAAAAAGTCGCCAGGGTAGCTGAAGTCTTTAATGCCGCAGGTATAGAGACCAGTATCTCCGACAATCTGGACACCTTGATTTGGGGCAAGCTGATTATTAATGTGGGAATTAATGCCCTAACCGCCATTTTAAGAGTTCAAAATGGAATTATCGGGGTAACTCCTGAATGTGAAAAAATTATGGAAAAAGCCGTATCAGAAGCCGTTAAAGTTGCAGATGCCCTGGGGATACACCTCCCCTATACCAAGCCCTTTAATCAGGTTAAAGAGGTGTGTAAAAAAACTGCCCAAAACAGGGCAAGCATGCTTCAGGATATTTTAAAGGGCTCCAGAACAGAGGTGGGTGTTATCAACAGGGCCATAGTTTCCAAAGGGCTTGCACTGGGCATACCTACACCATACAATCTTTTTTTATCTGAAATTATCGAAGCTCTTGAGGCTACCATGGAAAACAGGTGCATATAGATGTTCAGATAATTATAGTTTAAAACCTTCAGTTGCTATTAACAAAAACCTAATTTAATAACTTTGGAGATAAAAATGGAGCAGAGCAAATTAACCGTTCTGGATATAAAGGCCAGAAAAAACAGCAAAAAAGCCATAACAATGCTCACAGCTTATGATTACCCATGGGCTCTTTTAATTGACAGATCGGCAATTGATATAATCCTTGTTGGTGATTCTCTTGGTATGGTTGTTTTAGGTTATGATGATACTGTACCTGTTACAATGGATGAAATGATTCATCATACAAAAGCGGTGAGCCGAGCTGTAAAAAGTTCATTAATAGTTGGAGACATGCCCTTTGGCTCCTATAATGTTTCCTCTGAAAAAGCTATAGAAAATGCCACCCGTTTTATGAAAGAAGGCCGGGCAGATTGTGTAAAGCTGGAAGGTGGCCGGAACATGGCAAAAGTTGCAAAAGCAATAGTCGATGCAGGGATTCCTGTGCAGGGGCATATAGGACTCACCCCCCAGACTATTTCTGCGCTTGGAGGATATAAAGCCCAGGGAAAAACTGCTGAAGCTGCAAAAGCTCTGATAGATGACGCCCAGGCACTGGAAGATGCCGGATGTTTTTCCATTGTTTTAGAGGCCATAACATCACCTATTTCCGAAATGATAACCAAAGCGGTTTCCATCCCCACCATCGGCATTGGAGCAGGGATAAACTGCGACGGCCAGGTGCTGGTGACCCATGATATGGTTGGATTATTCGATCGTTTTACGCCAAAATTTGTCAAGCAGTATACAAATATCAATGAAACCATTTTATCCGCAATAAAAGGATATAAAATGGATGTGGAAGACAGAAACTTTCCAGAACAAAAGCATTGCTTTTCAATAAAAAGTGATGAACTGGAAAAAGTATAGGTTTTGCATCCATTTAAGCAGAAATTTTGTTTAACCTTTTTTATAGATTGTCACATAAAAGATGGGGATTATGGGGAGGGGATATTTTTCTCCACACCCTTAAATAAATAATTATGAAAAGCAGAGTATATTTTATAGATTTAAAGGCTAGCTACAGTGAAAATTTTCTTATGAAAATCGGAAGGCTCCTTTTGACTGCTGGTTTGCCGGATATAGTAGCAAAAAAAGATCTTGTGGGCATCAAACTTCATTTTGGTGAATTGGGAAACACTGCTTACATTCGGCCTGTATACATAAGAAAAATTGTGGAGATGGTAAAAGGTTTAAGCGGTTCTCCATATCTCACAGATTGCAATACTTTGTATGCCGGAACAAGGAGCGATTCGCCTGGTCATCTTGTTACAGCCATACAAAACGGGTTTGCGTATTCAGTAGTTGACGCCCCTGCCATAATCGCGGATGGGATAAGGGGAAAAAGCGAAACGCCCATAACAATAAACCAAAAACGTTTTAAAGAGGTCTATATAGGGTCGGATATTGTTAATGCAGACGCTCTTTTGTCTGTTGCCCATTTTAAAGGCCATGAGCTGACCGGTTTTGGCGGAACATTGAAAAATCTTGGAATGGGATGCGCATCACGCCGGGGTAAACTGGCGCAGCATTCAACCCTGGGGCCGAAAATATCGGCAAAAAAATGTATCGGCTGCGGTGAATGCACAAATCACTGCTCGCAAAATGCTATTTCCGTTGATAATGAAAAAGCGATTATCGATTCTGAAAAATGTATCGGCTGCGGTGAATGTATTATTATCTGCCCAAACGATGCTGTTCAAATCCAGTGGAACCAGAATATACCTGTTTTTCTAGAAAACATGGTGGAATATACCATGGGGGTTCTAAAGGGAAAAGAGAAAAAATCGCTCTTTGTAAATTTTATTACAGATGTTTCCCCTGCATGTGATTGTATGTCCCATAATGATGCGCCCATTGTAAGGGACATAGGGGTTGTTGCTTCAAACGACCCTGTGGCCATTGACCAGGCATCTGTCGATCTGGTAAATAATGAAGAGGGGATATTAGGCTCATCTCTTAAATCAAACTTAAAATCCGGGGAAGATAAGTTTTCAGGGCTCCATCCAAGGGTCGATTGGCCTGTTCAACTTGATTATGCCGCAGGTCTTGGCCTGGGAAGTCGTGATTATGAGCTGATAAAAATATAACAAAAAATATGGGAATTGTTTAAAATGAAAAATATTATACTAACAAAAGAAGATAATATTGGAATATTGACTATTAACAGGCCCCAGGTAAAAAATGCTTTGAACATGGAGGCCTATGACGATTTTGGCAGGGCCATTGAAGAGGTTGCTGCCGATTCAAATATCAGGGCAGTTGTTATAAACGGCGAAGGAGATTCTTTCTGTACGGGGCTGGACCTTAAATTCGCCTCAACCTTAAACACATTCACTGTCCTGGAGATGGAAAATCTGATTAAGCGCCTCCAGCACATATTTGCCTTTGAAAATCTTAAAAAGCCCGTAATTTCAGCTGTCCATGGTTATGCCCTGGGTAATGGCTGTGATATTGCCCTGGCATCAGACTTTATAATCGCAGCAGATAACGCAAAATTCGCCATGGCTTACACAAATTTAGGATTAATCCCTGATCTTGGGGGAACTTACAGGCTTCCGAAAATTGTGGGGCTTGTAAAGGCCAGGGAACTCATTCTTACCGGAAAACAGATAGACGCTTCAGAAGCGCTTTCCATCGGCATGGTCTTACAGGTTGTTCCGGCAGATCAACTAATGACTAAAGCCATGGCGTTTGCAAACAAACTTGCCAAAAGGGCTCCCCTTGCCATGGCCATGGCAAAAAAAGCCATTAACAAGGGGCTTGAAACAGATTTGGTTACAGCATGTGACTTTGAAGCTGCGCTGCAGAACATATGCTTAAAAAGTGAAGATGTTAATGAAGCCATACTCGCCTTTGTGGAAAAAAGAGCTCCTGTTTTCAGCGGTAAATAACGGCTGCACCCTCGTTCCCAGGATCTGCCTGGGAACTCTCTTTTCCGGCTTAGTTATAGTTTCAGCAATAGACTGAAAACTGAGCTATAATAAAATTAAAAAACCTCTGAAACTCGCTGCGCTCAAACAATCAGAGCTTTTTTAATTTCACCATAGCTCAGTTCCGGCATTTTATGCCCAAAATTAGAAACAACCCCCTTTTTTTAATACTTATTTTTCTTACCCTTTTTTTTCGATTTTGAAGAAGGGTATTTTTTTTTATGATCTTTATATTTAGTATAAGGTTTATCCGTATCCATCTCTATACTTACAGAACTACCCAGGTTAACGTTTAAATAATAAGGAAGAGATGCTGACATTGTCCAGGTATCTCCCTTGAGATAAAAATAGAGTCCTTTGGAAGAATTAAAATAAACACTGGTATCAGGATAATATTTATAACGGTATTTTGACCGATATCCATGGGCAGGGGCATGGGGAGGAGGCCCTCCATGTTTTTTTAAGTGGGCATGATCCTTCCGTTCTGGTTCATCTCCCCAGCCAAAAAGGACTCCGCCCCCTGTGGTCACACACCCGCTGAACAAGCTAAAAATAAAAGAGATACATACTGCAAAAAGCCACATCCTTTTTTTTATATTACTCTGTTTCATTCTTGCCTCCTGTAAAAAAGCAGATATTTCTTCCTACATTCCCAATACGCCCTTTAATTGATTAATCTTACTTTTCACATCATCTGCCTCTGTATCAATCTCTTTTTGAAATTTTTCAACCTCTTTTTTCAACCCTTTTTCCAGGGTTTCAGCAGTCTTTTTTATTTTTTCCGAATTAAACATATCCCCTGTTAATTTAGGAAATACAGCTTTATTCAATGCTTCTAAAACAGCTTTTATCACCTCTGGAGCATTAATCCCTTTTTCCCCGCCAATTTCTCTTAATTCAATAACAGGAATAGAAATAGTTTTTGTTTTACCTTGAAGCATGTCCATATTAAAACTGATGGAGACATCTGTGAGTTTAAGATGGTCGATTACAATCTTTTTGCCGGGAGAGGTGGAGTCAGATTTTTCACCCGGTTTTTCCCTGGAATCAGAAGACGTAAAGGCTTCTGCGTTGACCTGGAGCTGTTTTAAATTATTATTTTTAGGTCCTCCCTCAAAAATGATTCCAGGAGCATCTATTAAAATATCCTTAATATGAATTGTGTCAGACAGAACTGAAAAAGTATCCATATCAACATTGACTTTATCAACATGAAATGCGTAAGGGGTTTTAAATCCTTCAGGATTCCCTATGGTAAGACCTTTTAGGCAGCATGACCCTGCCAGTATGGACAAGTCAACACTTGAAAGTTCCACTTTCGCCTTAAGGATCTTGGAACCACCTTTCTCAACCCCTTTTTTTACAATAAGATCAAGGTTGATCATAAAAAAAAGAATAATTATTACAATAACAATTACTGCAGAGATACTGATTATCAGAAATTTACGCATTTTCTCCTCCCGTGTGAAAACATATAATTAATAAGGAACGAAAATTTATTCGATTTCAACGATGCTTCTATGATAAATTTCCCCGTTTTTCGCAGTAATCTCTTTTTTTATAATTTTAAGACGTCCTTCCGCAAATAATTTTATACATTCAGGGTAAAGCTTCCATTCAAGCTTTAAGCCTTTTTTTTTGATCGATTCCAATGTATCATCTTTATTTATTATAAATGTTTTTTGTCCTATTATCGGTCCTGAATCTTCTCCGTAATCTACAAAATGAACCGTACACCCGCCAACTTTACATCCATATCGAAAAGTATCGCCATACCCGTCGACTCCGGGAAAAGCCGGAAGGAGTGCAGGATGAATATTCATAATTCCAGGCATATTACGGACACTGTTGATCTTATCAATAAAATAGGGGGTTAACTTTCTCATGAAACCTGCAAGAACCAGAATATCAAAAGGATAAGGTTTCATTTTAGCAAGCAACGCTGTTTCTGCAGCAATCCTTGTGAGGATAAATTTTTTTTTCTTTTCAAAATCATAACTTTCAGAAAAAAGATTCTGTTTTAAAAATATTTTTTCAATATCAACAAGGGGATAATGGTTCGTTTGCTTTGTTTCACAGGTTTTGATAATGGTTTTATAATCAACCACAAAGGTTGGGATATTATATTTTCCGGCCCTTTCAAGCCCACAGGCGTCAGGTGTGTCTGCGCCTGCAAATACAATTTTTCCGTTAATGCGCCCTGATTCACAAGCATCAATAATCGCTTGCAGGTTTGACCCTCCTCCTGATATAAGTACTCCGATTCTTATTGTGCTGCTCATTTTATTTTTTCCCATGGGTCGTCTTTAAAAAAATATAACTATAAATATTCAACGGATATAAAGGCCATAGGCTGATAACAGCATATATGCTTTATGGGTAATGCCAAAATTTATTGAGAGATTACAAAGAGTGTGAGTGTCTTTCAAAGATAAAGGGGATAATTAGATTGAAGTTATGGTTGTGCACCCTCCATTGAATTTTTTTAAAACGCATCAACCATATAATGACCGAATACAGACCATGACACAAACTAAATTCACTTATCGCTGCTTCCTTCCGGACCTGACGAAGTTCGCGAATGTCTGTTCATGGTGTCCCGCCACGATGATTAATTTATTTTAACATAAAACCCTAAGAAGGGAATTCAGCCCCGCATAAGCGGATTTCGGGAAAAGGGCACCGCTAACTCCCCGCCTAGCACAACCGAAAAAGATAATATAACCCAATGTAATTTTTTTCAAGAAAAAAAAAGGAAATATTGACTAATTGCAGATTTGTATCATATTTTACCCTGATACATTAAGATTCAAACCATAAGTTTTAAAAAATATTTTATGATCAAAAAAAATAATCACAAATTAATCAATGCAGTTTCCAAAACAGTCTCATCCTATAAAATGTTTCAACCCGGTGACAGGGTGCTTGTTGCTCTATCCGGCGGTCCCGATTCTGTGGCTCTTTTACATGTTCTCCTTGGCTTGTCTCCCTTTTTCTTTGCAGAGGTGGGAATTGCCCACCTTAATCATTCTCTCAGACAACAGGACTCGGATGATGATGCTTTGTTTGTGAAAAACATGGCTGATGAACTTGAAGTGCCGTGTTTTATTGAAAAAAAGGACGTTAAAACATACAAAAAAAAACAAAAGTTATCCCTGGAAGAGGCAGCGCGACGGGTCCGTTACGATTTTTTGCTTGATGTGTCAAATAAAAACCGATTTAATAAAATAGCCACAGCCCATCATGCTGATGATAATGCTGAACTTGTTTTAATGTATATGTTAAGGGGAGCCGGCCTGTCCGGTCTATCCGGAATTCCCCCTGTGAGAAAATTGTCAGGAAACAGAGTTCAAATCGTCCGTCCCTTTATAAATGTATCCAAGCATGAAATCATTGATTTTTTATCTGAAAAAAGGTTAAAATATAAAATAGACAAATCGAACAAGGATATAAAATATCTGAGAAACAGAGTTCGTCTTCAGTTGCTCCCTTTTTTAAAAAATGTTTATAATCCGAGAATAGTTGAAACACTCAACAGAACTGCTGTGATAGCAAGGGCTGAAGAGGAATGGATAGATGCTGAGGCAATAGATCCTCTATTAAAAAAAATATTATTTAAAAAAGAGGATAATAAAATTGTTTTGTCTGTTAAAGATGTGGCAGTTTTGCATGACGCTGTAAAACGGAGAATTATAAGGAAATCTGTTGAAAAAGTAAAAGGAGATTTAAGGCGTGTTTCTTTTCACCATGTTGATTCTATTTTAAACTTGCTGGAAAAAAAGGCTGCCCATTGGAGCCTTGATCTGCCTGACCGGATTAGAATACAGCGTGAGTATGATTTTTTATTTATTTCAAAAGAAATCTCTCCTCTTCGGGATATTAATCCAAAAAACAACAAACAACCTCCTGCTGCTTTTGAATACAAAATATATAGACCAGAAAAAAAATCTACCTCTTCTCAGTTTATAAAAGAGCTTGATATGATTTTAAGCTTATCTGACGCTGGAAAGGCTTCAGACCTTCCGGATTTTTGCAGTAATGGACGCAAAACCGGTTATTTTGATATGGATTTATTAGAATTCCCATTTATCTTAAGAAATATCCTGCAGGGAGACCGTTTCAGCCCCCTTGGAACCAAAGGGACGCAAAAGATAAAGAAATACTGTATAAACAACAAAATCAGCAGAACCGAAAGAAACAAAATTCCGGTTCTGGTGAGCAGGGGACAAATTATTTGGCTTGTGGGTCATAGAATAGACAATTATGCCAGGGTCACCCCTTTAACCAGAACTGTTTTAAAGGCTGAAATTATGTAACTATTCAGCCTCGCTGATTTTAAGCATGCTTCAGGTATACATATGAGCTGAATAGTTACGAAATTATTTATAAAGCCTGAACAAAAACCAGAAAAATTATAACAACTTTTCCCAGGAGGTAATAACTTTTGAACCCTTTTTATAAAAATCTTGCACTTTGGATTATCATCACATTGATGATGGTTATGCTCTATAATCTTTTTAACCAGCAAAAAATGCTCGAGGCAAATATAACATATTCCGATTTTCTTGCCATGGTTGAAAATGATCGGGTGGGGGAGGTTACGATTCAGGGGAAGGAGCTTTTTGTTACTGATACCGGCCGAAACCGCTTCAAGGTTTATGCCCCCGAGGATCCCGAACTCATCAAAACCCTTAGGGTTAAAGGTATTTCCATAAACGCAAAACCCCCTGAGACATCACCCTGGTATTTATCCGTTCTTGTTTCATGGCTTCCCATGCTCCTTTTAATTGGAGTCTGGATATTTTTTATGCGGCAGATGCAATCCGGCGGAGGAAAAGCCATGTCTTTTGGGAAAAGTCGAGCCAGACTTCTTTCTGACCAGTCAGACAAAGTCACATTTGAAGATGTGGCCGGCGTTGAGGAGGCTAAAGAGGAACTTGCGGAGATAGTCGGTTTTTTAAAAGAGCCTAAAAAATTTACCCGCCTGGGGGGACGAATTCCCAAAGGTGTTCTCTTAACAGGTCTGCCAGGTACTGGCAAAACCCTTCTGGCCCGGGCAATTGCCGGAGAAGCGGATGTCCCTTTTTTTTGTATAAGCGGTTCTGATTTTGTAGAAATGTTTGTAGGGGTTGGCGCCTCCCGTGTCAGGGATCTTTTTACTCAAGGTAAAAAAAATGCTCCATGTATAATTTTCATTGATGAAATAGATGCTGTGGGAAGGCACAGGGGAGCCGGTCTTGGGGGTGGACATGATGAAAGGGAACAGACTTTAAATCAATTACTGGTGGAGATGGATGGATTTGAATCCAACGAAGGTGTCATCCTTATTTCCGCCACTAACCGGCCGGATGTTCTTGATCCTGCGCTTTTACGGCCCGGCCGCTTTGACAGACAGGTTGTTGTTCCCCTTCCCGATATTAAGGGGCGTGAAGAAATTTTGAAAGTCCATATGAAAAAAACCCCCATTGAAAAAGATGTTGATCCTTTGATTCTGGCAAAGGGGACCCCGGGATTTTCCGGCGCAGACCTTGAAAACCTGGTTAATGAGGCTGCTCTTCTTGCTGCAAAAAGGGAAAAAGAAAAAGTTGATAACTTTGATCTGGACGACGCTAAAGATAAAGTTTATATGGGACTTGAACGAAAATCAAAAGTAGTTAAGGAAGAAGATAGAAAAATCACCGCATATCATGAAGGCGGACATGCCCTTGTCGCCCGTCTTATTCCAGGAACAGATGCTGTGAATAAAATAACCATAATTCCCAGGGGTATGGCTGCGGGACTTACCTGGTTTCTTCCTGAAGAGAGGGATTTTAAATTTAAAGACCAGCTGGAAAATGAACTGTCAGTTGCCTTTGGGGGACGTGCTGCAGAAGAGATTGTTTTTAATCGCATAACTACTGGTGCATCCAATGATATTAAACAGGCCACAGGAATTGCTCAAAAAATGGTACGTTCCTGGGGTATGAGCGATCGTATAGGCCCCCTTTCCTATGCAAAAGATGATGAACAGATATTTCTTGGCCGTGATATATCCCACCAAAAAGAATATTCTGAAGACACCGCAAAGGTAATTGATGCGGAAATACATGTTTTGATTACTAAAGCATATGATAAAGCAAAAAAAACATTAACCGGCCACGTAGATATTCTTCATAAGCTGGCTGAACTCTTACTTGAAAAAGAGACTCTTCAAGGTGCCCAGCTGGATGAATTAATAATTTCCATGAGACCGGAATTAAAATCCTTTTTGAATAAACCTGAAAAAGAGACGGAAGTGCAGGCTTCCTAGTTCTATTATGGGTCATTTTTTTCAAAGCACCCTGTATTTTGTTCCAGCATTGATTATGACAACTATGCGCAAAACATATATATTAAAATGGAACGGGCATACTTTGGAGCTTGGACCACGAACCTGTATCATGGGG
>CAZNFB010000012.1:0-2844 GCA_964572105.1 uncultured Desulfobacteraceae bacterium | reverse complement strand
ATTAAAATGGAACGGGCATACTTTGGAGCTTGGACCACGAACCTGTATCATGGGGATATTAAATGTTACCCCCGACTCTTTTTCAGATGGTGGAAAATTTTTTACAACCGATGCGGCCGTGGCCCACGGAGAAAAGCTTGTTCAAGAAGGTGCCGGCATCATAGATATAGGCGGGGAATCCACACGTCCATTTTCAGCACCTGTCCCCTTGGAAGAACAGATACAAAGAGTTGTTCCGGTGATCAAAGAGTTGTCAAAAAGGATCAGTGTTCCGATCTCCATTGATACCACGGATGCATCTGTGGCGGAAGCGGCCCTTGGAGAAGGAGCTTCGATTATAAACGATATCGGTGCCATGCGTCTGGATCATCGAATGGCGGATGTTGCAGCTGAATATGGGGTCCCGGTTATACTGATGCATATGAAGGGGAGTCCTGAAAATATGCAGATTGCCCCTTTTTATGGAAGTTTGCTCACCGAAATAAAAGATTTTTTTTTAAACGTGGTGACCTCTGCCGAAGCAAGGGGAATAAAACGATCAAATATTATAATCGATCCCGGGATCGGGTTTGGTAAAACATTTGAGCATAATCTTCAAATAGTTAAGTATCTTGATACTTTTGGGGAAATAGATCTTCCGGTTTTACTGGGGCCTTCAAGAAAAACATTCATAAAAAATATTTTAAAAGATCATTTTAAAGATGAACTCTTTTTAAAACACTCCATGATTGATGCTGGAACTCAGCCGGTCATTGCCGTTTCTGTTTTGAATGGAGCGCATATTGTGCGGGTTCATGATGTGGCTGCCACATCTGTTACAATCAAAATTGTTGATGAGATAATAAATTGCAGATAAATTATTAGCAGCTAATATGTACGGCAGCAGGTATAATCTGATTAAAACTGTTTCGTTTCTTAAAATAGCGCCGCTGAATAATTAAGTATTATCTCTCTGATATTATACGATAAATGATACCTCCTTTGCTAAATAAATTTATACACAAATTAATTTTCAGTTTAGCCATATGCTCTATTTTATTTGGGGGATGTGGAACTGAACATGAAGGCGACACAGCTTTAACTGTGGATTATAAAACCCTTCCCCATAATCTGATAATAACAGGTCATCCAATAAAAAGTATTGATCTTCATTTTTCCGGCTCAAAATCAATGGTCACTACATTTTTGACTATGGATCTAACTTATGTTCCTGATCTAACAGCTGCAACTGCAGGAGTGGTCTCCATAAAGATAAAAAAAGAAGATATCCCCCTGCCTGAGGGCCTTTTACTCAGGGAGATCAAACCTGCACGTTTTGCTTTGCATGTTGAGAATAAAATTAAAAAAAAACTCCCATTAAAGGTTTCTCTCTCAGGAAAACCTGCGCCTGGTTTTATAGTTGAAAAAATATCTGTGGAGCCGTCAGCCGTAATATTAAGCGGACCGGAAAGCCTGTTGCTGAATATGGAAAAGATATTAACCCTTTCGGTTGATATTGAGACTTTTTCAGAAACGTTTAAAAAAAAAATCCCGTTAAATCTTCCAGGGGGAGTGGAGATAGTTTCTCCTGTAAAAATTTTTTTAGCTGAAATTTCTATTAAAGAAAACAGCGTCACTAAAAAATTTACTCATCTCCCATTAAAAGGGAAAAATACAAACTTTTTATATTGCTTCTCACCGGATGTATTGGAAATAGAAGTAGAAGGGCCTGAAAATATTCTTAAAAATATGAGCGCCGGAAGTGGCATTGATATTTTTATAGATCTGGCAGGGTTAGAGCCTGGTGAACATTTAAAACGGGCAGCCATAATCTTACCCTTTAGAGCCCGGCTTCTTAAGGTAAAACCTGAATTTTTTAATGTTAAAATCAGGGTGCCTTGAGAAACCTGGATCAAATTAATCAGGCAAAGCTTAGGAACGGAGATGAAATAAGTTGAGCTGAAATAGCGCAGGAGACCGGCTTACATTCTAAGGAGTGAAAAGTTATATGGTGCTTGTCATTGATGTGGGAAATACCAATATAGTCATGGGTGTTTATGTAGAAAAAAACCTAAAGGCCAAATGGCGGCTTGAGACTGATATTAATGCAACCCCGGATGAGTTTAACAGACTTGCGTCGTCCCTTTTATCAGCCAACAGCATTGGTCCGGAAAAAATCGGCAAGATTGTTATATCGAGTGTGGTGCCGACTGTTGCAGGTAATCTCGATTTTTTCTGCAGCAAGACCATCGGGTGTGCCCCTAAATGGATTGATGCCGCCTCTGCAAAAAAACTCAACATTCAAATATGGTATGACAATCTGAAAGAATTGGGCCCGGACAGGATTGTAAATGCAGTTGCTGCATATAATAAATACAAAACAGGCTTGATTGTGATTGACCTGGGTACAGCTACAACAATAGATGCTGTTTCTGAAAAAGGGGTGTATCTAGGCGGCTCCATAAGCCCGGGGCTGGTTACTTCATCAGAGGCTCTGTTCATGCAGTCATCAATGCTTCCCCGTGTGAAAATTGACCTTCCCCCTAAAAAAGTCATAGGTAAAAATACCATTGACAGCATGTTGTCAGGAATTATTTACGGATATGCCGGACTTGTCGATGGTATAACAAGACGAATGATTAAAGAAACAAAAATGAACCCTTTGGTAATTGCAACAGGAGGGCTTGCTCCTTTGATATATAATGTATCAGAAACCATAAAAATTGTTGAACCCGATTTAACTCTGGAAGGGTTGAGACTTTTTAGCAGCCTGTAGGTAAAACAAGTGTAACTATTCAGCGAATTACCGAACTTAGGAACGAGGACGAAATAACTTGGTATTTTAAGCGTCGATCCATCCTGCCT
>CAZNFB010000011.1:9749-23784 GCA_964572105.1 uncultured Desulfobacteraceae bacterium | reverse complement strand
ATGGGCCAAAATCCTGCGCTATTTCTGCTCAACTTATTTCATCTCCGTTCCTTACGTTATTTTTTTCGAAAACTCAAGTACATCTTATGTCCGATAAAACATTCAAAATAAGTTTTTAAAAAACCTGTACTTTTAGTCTGGCACTATATAGGTGGCACAGGCATCATCCGACTCCCAGGCACAAACCCTTGCAACCCTGACAGATGATTCTTTAATTACTTTCTGAAGTTCTTTGGCAATGTACTGTGCTACATTTTCTGATGAAGGATTCCCATTCTGAAAAAAAGGGAGCTCATTTAAAAATTTATGATCAAGGCTTTCAATAATTTTTCCTACATGTTGCTTAATTTCTCCAAAATCTATTAAAACGCCGGCATTGTTTAAAGTATCCCCCTTAAGGCAAACTTCAATTTTCCAGTTATGTCCGTGGAGATTCTCACACTGCTTTGCAACCATTTTGAGTTGATGAGCTGCTGCAAAACGGGTTATAACTTTTAACTCAAACATAAATGCTCCCTAGGCTTTCCTGGCTGATTTTACAGATTCACCCTTAAAAATATTTTTCAATTTGCTGGTAATTTTATTAGATTCTATCCTGGCAAATTCAGTAAGTAATTTTTCCTGCTTTTTATTTAAATTAACAGGAGTTTTTATAACAACCTGTATTATCTGATTTCCTCTTTCATCGCTTCTGAGTGATGGAATCCCTTCTCCAAGAAATCGAAAAACAGCACCTGGCTGAGTTCCCGCAGGTATGACAAGAGTTTTATCAGCCTTTAATGTGGGAACAGAAATATCATCGCCCAAAGCGGCCTGAACAAAGGAAATCGGAATCTGGCAGATTATATTTTCGCCATCCCGTTCAAAAAAATCATGGGGTTTAACATGGATAAAAACATAGAGGTCCCCAGTCCCTCCACCCCTGCTGCCGGCCGCTCCTTCCCCTGTTAAACGAAGTCTGGACCCTTCGTCAACTCCGGCGGGAATTTTCAAAGTAACTTTCTTACTTATATTTACCTTTCCTGTTCCTCTGCATAAAGTACATGGATTGGAAATAACCTGGCCTGCACCGCCGCAATACCTGCAGGTTGTCCTTACAGTAAAAAACCCCTGGCTCTGGCTCATCTGCCCGGTTCCATTGCAATGGGAACAGGTTTCCGGTTCTGCTCCACCTGCGCATCCTTGCCCCTTACAGTCAGGGCATATATCCGGCTTATTAATATCAATTTCAGTTTCTGAGCCAAAAGCAGCCTCCATAAAACTTAAGGTGATATCATAACGTATGTCACCTCCCCGCTTCCCCTTACTCCTTGAACGACCCTTTCCACCCATTCCAAAGAAATTTTCAAAAACATCTCCAAAACTGGAAAAAATATCATCAAAATCTCCAAATCCACTAAACCCTGATCCCTCAAGCCCCTTATGTCCATATTGGTCATAAATATTTCGTTTTTGAGAATCCTTTAAAACTTCATAAGCCTCTGCAGCTTCCTTAAATTGTTCCTCAGCTTCTTTGTCTCCGGGATTTTTGTCAGGATGATATCTCATGGCCAACTTCCTGTAGGCCTTTTTTAATTCATCATCACCGGCGTTTTTATTAACCCCCAGAATTTCGTAATAATCCCTCTTAGTTGTCATTGAGCCCCCAAAGTTATAATTTGCCTCTTATCAATCGGTATGCTATAAATTTTATATATAATTAATTTCACAGGGTATCACTCAATGAAATTATTTATGTGGTAACATATATATACTTTTCGAATAATATAAAACATGAGATTGAAATGTCAATGCAGACTCAAGAGATACCTTTTGTTAAAGAGATGTTCAACAAAATTGCCCACAGGTATGATCTCCTTAATCGGCTGTTGAGTTTAAAACAAGATGTATTATGGAGAAAAACCCTGGTTGGCGCCATGGATATCCCTCAACAGGGAAAAGTGCTCGATGTTGCATGTGGGACAGGGGATGTTCCCATTGAAATCATAAGCAGGACCAGGGATGATGTTTTGGTTTTCGGCATTGATTTTTCTGCAAAAATGCTTGAAATCGCAAGGGAGAAGATAAATATTTTACCCCATGGTTCAAAAATACATCTTATTTGCGGAAACGCATTTACCCTGCCTTTTTTAAGAGAAACATTTAATGCCGTTACCATTGCTTTTGGCATAAGGAATATCAGCGACAAAAAAGGTGCTTTAAAATCATTTTATAAAAGCATGAAATCAGGGGGGATGATCCTCATCCTTGAACTCACGGCTCCTGAAAAAGGGTTGCTACTTTCTGTTTATCTTTTGTATTTTCAGAAAATACTCCCTTTAATAGGGTTATTTTTTTCAAAAAATAAAAAAGCCTATACCTATCTCCCTGAATCTGTAATGAATTTCCCTAAAGATGCCGCATTTATAAAAATAATGCGACAGGCAGGATTTGATAATATCAGATATAAAAAAATGACAATGGGAATTGCCACCCTATATACAGGATACAAAAACAGCAGACCAAAATAACCCGGCAAATCCAGGTATGCACATCAAGTATGCACATATAGATGTTCAGATAATAAATTTCATAAAGCCAGATGGCGAATTATTGCTGAAATTCGACCAAGTAAAGTTAGAGCCAACTCAAAAAATCTATATAAACGGTCTCCTTACAACAGTCTCTTTTAACCACCTTTTGTCGTCTTTTTCAGGATATTGTATGTTGTAGTGAAGGCCGCGGCTCTCCTTTCTGTGCATCGAGCATTTTATAATAAGGCCGGCCACGGTGGCGATATTTCTCAGCTCTATTAAATCACCGGCAATTTTAAAATTCCAGTAGTATTCAAAAATTTCTTTTTCAATATTTTCAATACGTCTTTTTGCTCTTTCAAGGCGTTTGTTGGATCTTACTATTCCCACATAATTCCACATGAGCCTTCGTATTTCATCCCAGTTATGGGAAACCATGATTCCTTCATCACTATCTGTTGTTCCGGTATCATCCCATTCTGGAGGTTCCTGCAAATTTTGAAGTTCGGATTCATTTAATTCTTTTACAGCCTGTTTTGAAGCAGCATCCGCATAAACCAGAGCCTCGATCAATGAATTACTGGCAAGCCTGTTTGCTCCATGAAGACCTGTGCATGCGGTTTCCCCCACTGCATAAAGGCTTTTTATATCTGTTCGCCCTGTCATATCCGTCACAATACCTCCGCACATATAATGGGCGGCAGGAACCACTGGTATAGGGTCTGTGGTTATATCTATTCCAAAGGATAAACACTGGGTGTAAATATTTGGAAACCGCTTTTTTATAAAACCTGAATCCTTATGGGATATATCCAGAAACACAGAATCGTTCCCGCTTTGTTTTAATTCAGTATCAATTGCGCGGGCAACCACATCCCTGCAGGCCAGATCCTTCATGGGATCATATTTTTCCATAAAGGCTGTCCCATCCCCACGGATCAAAACCCCCCCTTCCCCTCTTACAGCTTCTGAAATCAGAAAATTTTTAGCATCCGGATGATACAGACAAGTGGGATGAAACTGGACAAATTCAAGGTCCGCCACAGAGGCGCCTGCCCTGTATCCCATGGCAATCCCATCTCCTGTGGCAATATCAGGATTGCTGGTATAAAGATAAACCTTGCCGGCCCCCCCAGTGGCCAGAAGTGTTATGGAGGCTGAAAATGTATTCACCTGTCTTGTTTTTCTGTCAAAAACATAGGCCCCGCAGCATAAGATATCATGGGCCTTGGTGACAAGGCCACTTTTCATTCTGGTTGAAAAAGTAATAAGATCAATGGCAATATGGTCTTCATAAATTGTAATTTTGTCATTGTTTTTCACATGACCCACAAGTACATCTTCAATCTCTTTACCTGTTAAATCCTGGGCGTGTACAATACGTTTTTGTGAATGCCCCCCTTCACGACCCAGCTCAAATTCCGGTTTTCCATTCCCTCCGCTGGAATCATTGCCGGCAAGATTAAACTTAACCCCAAGATCAATCAGTTCCAAAATTCTGTCAGGACCATTTTTAACAACCTTTTCCACAACTTCCAGATTACACAACCCATCTCCGGCAGCCAGTGTATCTTTTATATGAAGATCAAAAGAATCTACTTCGCTGAAAACAGAGGCAACCCCCCCCTGGGCCCTTGCAGTGTTGCTGTCTGATATACCCCTTTTTGTTACAAGGGCTACGCTGCCGAATTCTGCCATTTTCAGGGCAAATGTGAGACCTGCAACTCCACTTCCGATAATCAAGAAATCTGTTTTAATACTCATTTGTCTTCCCTGTTAATCGTTTTTTCATAGATTGCCTGTATTTTACTCCACTATATGTCGAAAACCTTATGAAATTAATTCACTAAAAATCACCCAATATTATTGCACATTGCTTCTGAAACTGCAAGAAAGGTTTACATATCAAGTGCTCACCCATCTGCTCCTTAAGTGTATTATATATGTTTAATATTAATAATTCCCTCAAAAGATTTTAAATTTATTATTAAAAAACTGTTGACAATCTATGAATCAATTAAATACAAGGAGACTACTACTTTTCATACACTTCCTTAATAAAAAATAATTTGCTCTTTTAATAGCTTAGACTAGATAATT
The DNA here is from genome assembly GCA_964572105.1 of uncultured Desulfobacteraceae bacterium. Taxonomy (GTDB): domain Bacteria; phylum Desulfobacterota; class Desulfobacteria; order Desulfobacterales; family BuS5; genus DAOWMW01. The sequence continues at coordinate 19,171 of CAZNFB010000011.1, read as the reverse complement.
TACCCCTTAATTGTGGCTTTATTTTTCATGTTTTATGAAAATTCAATGTAACTATTCAGCTGATATGTATAACTTCAGGGATAATACTGAAGTATGCTTAAAATCAGCGACGCTGAATAGTTACAATTTAATCAATATTTATTAACAGTATGAGAATTTAATCAATATTTATTAATTGCGTTGCAAAAGGAGGTTAGTTTTATGAAAAAAGTCATAGGTTTTCTGGTGGTATTATTTTTCCTGCCCTTTTTCGTCTACATTTCGACCCTTGCAGCAGAAGATGGTGAGGCTCTCTTTAAATCAAAATGTGGAAGCTGCCATAAAGCAGGGGGAGAAGGGCCTCTGTTTTCTCCTGTAAAATATGCATCTTCCCAGTGGGAGAGATTTTTTGCAAAAAATAAGCATGAAAGGAAAAAAGATATAAGCGGTATTGTCTCTGCCGGCGAAGCAGATGCCATTGCAAAATATCTCAGCAATCATGCCGCAGATTCAGATCTGCCCATTGCGGCTGGTTTAAAATAGCGGCCGGTTTAAAATAATAACCGATTTAAGGAGAAAATAATATTATGAAAAAATATGTCAGCCTCTTTATATTTACATTACTATTATACACTCTTGTGCCCACTGTTGCTGCTGAAAAAGTTACCATAGACAGCGATGTTCTGAAAAAAATCCTTGAAAAACAGAAAACCCTTGAAAAAAAAGTTAAAGCCCTTGAAAACCAACCTTCAACAGGAGAATCATCTAAAATAATAAAATATCTCCAGGAAGATGCTATAGATATTGGAGAAAGGCTTGATAAGATCGAAACCAAATCCATCCTTGACAGGGTAACCATTGGGGGGGAATTTAGAACACGGGTCGAGGCTTTTCATTATGATGATTATGCAGACCCTTTAACCGGCAAAAAAACGGATCATGATATTGATGAAATATTCTCCTCACGCCTCCGCCTTAACCTTAAGGCAAAAATTGCAGAAAATATAATTTTCCACGGCCGGCTTACCTATTTTAAATTATGGGGTGACAGTGATTTTGCCACGGCAGCACGGGATTCGTCATATCCCAGCGTGCCCAATTCAGAAGGGGATCTCCATGTGGAAAGAGCATATATAGACTGGTTTATCCCCAAAACCCCTGTTTCCATTACCTTTGGCAGGGTCCCCACCAGCGAAGGTCCCCCAAATGAATTAAGGGAAAATACCACAAGAAAAGGGACATGGCCCAAACTGGTGGTGGACGGTGAGATAGATGCAATCTTTGTAAATACATCCCTGGACAAATGGACAGGGCTGACCAACTCCATGTTCAGAGTTGCCTATGCCCACCTGTACCAGAATAATGCAAGGGAGACAGGGCTCGATCTCGACGATGGATTCTCACCTGTATTTGTCTTTGAAACAGAGGTTCCAGGGATCAAAGATTCCTTGTTCTGGATAAGCTATGTAAAAATCGAGAATCTTCCTCCCCTCACTCAAAAACTTATACCTGCATCCTTTCCTTTTGCGGTCGACTCCACACCCGATGATGCAGGATATTTGGATCTATTCAACCTCCACTTACAGTTTAACAACATTAAAAACAGCGGCCTTGATCTCTTTTTGTCAGGAGCTTATATTGAATTTAGCCCCAGATCTGAAGGGACTGTTTTTTCTACACCTGCAGGTTTTGAAGTGGGAATATATGGTGATAATCTAAGCAATAATCTCGGAGACGACAGGGATGGCCATGCTGTTTTTGCAGGTTTAAGATATAAACTTCCGGTTGGAGGGGTTTATGCGCCTAAAATAGGCTTTGAATATAATTATGGTTCAAAATACTGGACAGGATTTTTATCAGACGGCTGCGGAGATATGGTCAACAAGTTGGGGACCAACGGAGACGCCTATGAGCTCTATTATATCCAGCCCGTTGATGAAAAACACCTTTTTTTCAGGGCGGGGGCGGTCTACATGGATTTTGACTATAATAACCCCATGGCCATATACGGCTCCCGGCAGAAAAGTGACATGAGCATAACAAACTTTTATCTACTTGCAGACGTGAGATTTTAACCCGTAAAAGACCAAACATTAAATAACTGCCGCAAATAAAAAAAAGGCCGTAAAATATAATTTACGGCCTTTTTTTTATAATCTGTAATAGATTGGTCGGGACGACTGGATTTGAACCAGCGACCCCAGCGTCCCGAACGCTGTGCTCTACCAGGCTGAGCCACGTCCCGACTGTGATGACATTATTAATCCTTATTCCTGCCCATTGTCAATGAAAAAAGGATTATCTATAATAATTGTCTGTTCCCTTCCTGGCCCCACAGATACTATACCCACAGGAACCCCTGAAAGTTCCTCTATTCTGTTTAAATATTTTTTAGCGTTTTCAGGCAAATCTTCCAGGGTGCGTGTATCATCAATCTCCTGGGACCACCCAGGCAGGGTTTCGCAAACAGGGGTACAGGCTGCTAAAACTTTCTGATCCGCTGGAAAATCTTTAATAATTTTACCATTATACTCATATGCGGTACAGATTTTAAGGGATTCAAGACCGCTTAAAACATCAAGTTTTGTAACAACAAGACCGGTGAGACCATTTAACCTGACCGCGTTTTTAAGCATCACCATATCGAGCCACCCGCATCTCCGTTTTCTACCGGTTGTTGCCCCGAATTCAGCCCCTTTTTTCTGAATTTTTTCTCCAATCTCATCGAAAAGTTCTGTAGTAAAAGGACCGCTTCCCACCCGCGTGGTATATGCCTTGACAATACCTATTATTTTATCGAGTTTGGCAGGGCCAATGCCTGTTCCACAACTCGCATTTCCGGCAACAGTATTTGAAGAAGTAACATAGGGGTATGTACCATGATCAATATCAAGATGTGTTCCCTGGGCACCCTCAAAAAGAATATGTTTTTCCTGTTTCATCGCCCTGTCCAGCTCCACAGAAACATTGGAAATATAGGGAGAAAGCCTTTTTGCATATTCGCTGTAAATATCAATTATACTTTGGGGATCAATGGGTTCAGATGAAAGAAATTTTTCAAGGTAAAAATTTTTCTCTTCCATGACCGTAAAAACTTTCTCCTTAAAAACATCCGGATCAAGAAATTCCACAAAGCGTATCCCCCTGCGGGCCATTTTATCTTCATAGCAGGGACCTATTCCACGGCCTGTTGTCCCTATTTTTTTATCCCCCTTCATCTCTTCCCGGGCAAGATCAATCTGTTTATGATAAGGCATAATAAGATTTGCGGTTTCACTTATCCTGAGATTATCCGGCCCAATCTTTATGCCCATATCGGTTAAAAGGTCTATTTCCTCAATTAAAACAGCAGGATCCACCACCAGCCCGTTTCCTATTAAACAGACCTTTTCCTGGAGAATTCCGGAAGGGATAAGGTGGCTTATAAACTGCTTACCATCTACAACCAGTGTGTGGCCGGCATTATTTCCCCCCTGAAACCGAATTATTATATCTGCAAATTCCGCCAGAAGATCGACTATTTTCCCCTTACCCTCATCACCCCATTGTGTTCCAACTATTACAATATTCGACACAAATTGCTCCTTTATTTACATAACTTTTATATAAAAGCTGCTTTAATTTTCAGTTTTCATCAGATTATACCTGCTGCCGTACATATTAGCTGAATAGTTATATTTTTTCAGCAGTATCCGGTTAGAAAATTGCAAAAAAGAAAATAGAGATTTTATTCTATTTTTTTGTTTCGCCTGGCGCGGAAAAAATCCTGAATCACAGCTCTGCATTCTTCTTCACATATGCCACCTGTTATTTCAAGTCTGTGGTTCAATCTGCTATCCTCCGCAAAATTGTATAATGACCCGGCTGCCCCCCATTTTAAATCATGGGCCCCGAAAACAACCCTTTCAACTCTGGCATGCATAATTGCCCCCATGCACATGGGACAAGGTTCGATGGTAACATATAATGTTGTACCTAACAACCTGTAGTTTGAAATTATGGAGCCTGCTTTACGAAGCAGCAGAATTTCAGCATGGGCAGTGGGATCGGCCAGTTTTATAACCTGATTATATGCTGAACATATAATATTTTCTTCTTTATCAAGAAGAATAGCGCCAACCGGTACCTCATTATTTTCACCCGCTTTTATCGCCTCATTTAAAGCAAGCTTCATAAATTTTTTCTGTTTTTTCATAAAATAAAATTAAAGTTGACTTATCAACCAAAATAATCTAAAACTCAATGCAAATGCGCCCGTAGCTCAGCTGGATAGAGTGCCGGACTACGAATCCGTAGGCCGCCCGTTCGAATCGGGCCGGGCGTACCAAAAAAAAATCAATGGGTTAATCGGTTGGCCGACTAACTCATTTTGTCGTTATGCTACCAAGTTCCCCAAAACTGTTTTTTCCAATCTTCTTGCTGACTCCTGATTTACAGGCTTCATTAAATGAGCATAAACATCAAAAAAAAATGTCTCCGAAACATATTAGATTGAGATATCGGTTTGCCTGCCTGATTTGGAAAAATTAACTTAAGGACAATCTGTTTTCGGGAACCACTATAGATCCTCCCTGGGGTTTATTTCAGACATCAGGCCACCTTTCTTTTTTCAAAAAAACTTCACCCTGTTTTCATAATTTATCTCCATATAAAACAAATTAATATTCGACCCAGCAATACTGCACCTAAACCGAATATAAAATGGATTCCAATATTTAAAAAAGCAAGATAAAATCTTTTGTCATTCATTAGATTGACAGTTTCATTGCTAAAAGTGGAAAAGGTGGTGAATGCCCCTAAAATTCCGACTAAAAGGAAGAGTCGTATTTCATTTGAAAAAATGTTCCCCACTTCATCCATCCGTAAAAGCATACCAATCAGCAGGCACCCGGCAAGATTAACAGTTAGGGTTCCATGGGGGAAATTATCAATTTGTATCCATTTCTGAACGGATCCGCTGATTATATATCTTAAAACTGCGCCGATCCCTCCCCCAGCGCCGACAATAATTATTTTATTCATATATCAAAGCTCAAGTTTAAGGCTGTTATTTTGGTAACTATTCAGCTGATATGTATACCTGTAGCGTGTCTTAAATCAGCGCAGCTGAGTGGGTACTTGTTTTGTAACTATGTAATTATTTTAAACTACTGACCAGTTATTAATGAATTGTTTTCAAATGTGAAGTGTGCTATATAAAAAAGGAATTTCAGGTCACACAGTGATAACTTTTTTGCTACATGATAACTACATACAATTCAACTGGTTATATAGCAGCATGACTAATGGCACAGGCATTGCAGCAAATTTAGGCTGATTCCAATTAGCAGATAAGCATTTATTAATCTTTAATAAAAAGCATCTATAAATTAAAATGAAATTGATCAGATTAAATATAAAAGACAAGAACCCTGAGACTACTCAATTCGGTGAGAATGAGCTTTATCTTTACAACTCACCGATAAAACTTCACGCTGAATATGAAGTTATGAATGAAAAAAAACAAAATGCCGGGATAGATATTCTTTTACTTTATTACGGATCAAGATGGACTTTTGCTTTAGATATGCTTGACAATCAAATAGACGGTTATCTGCATGCAATTTACCATGAAGGGAGCAAATATAAAATTTACCGCAAAACAAAAGATAATAAAAAACGGCATTTGCGGTTAGTAAAATAATATTTTTTTATCTAATATCTTCTTCAATAATATTAATCTGATCATTTGTTTTTTGAACTTGAGATTTATTCGGTCCTGTTTTATCCATTCTGGCAGAAGGCTGGGTATCTATTATTTTCAAAATAGATGCATATTTTTTATCTATTTTTATTGAAAGCTCCATTATTTTTTTTGAAAAATATTTGCGCTCATTTTCAAGTGACTTGTTAACAATGGCTTTATTCGCTTTAACAGAGGACAAAATAGAAGTTTCTGTTTCTATTTTTTTTAACGAATCTGAAAATTCTGTTATATCGGTTGTGATTTTTTGATTTGCTGCGTCAAGTTTTTCTGTAATTTTTTCAATATTCTTATGTACAGACGCAAAGACTTTTTCGTGTTTTTTTAATGTGGCTTTCAGCTCTTTTTTACCTGCTTTTAGAGAGTTATACTTATTCAAGTCTTTTCCAATTTTAGTAAGAGCTGTCTGCAGCGATAAAGTCATACTTATAACCGAATCCATATCATTTTTAACAGACTCCTTGAATTTATCATGCTGCTCTGAAAGCTTTACAATTCTTATCTCCATATCTTTTGAAAGCTCAGCAATTTCATGGACACTTGTTTTGCGTATGGCTACTGATTTTTCCTGAACTATTTTATTTCCCTGGATATCTTTATACACATAATAAAATGTGGCAGACACAAGGGATGCAAAAAGAATAAAAAGGATTGTCATTCGACGGTTTAACTTATCAATCAAAGGGCTATTAACCGGATGGGCATCATCTTCATTATTCTTTACTGAGCTTTCTTCCTCATCATCACCGGGTTGAAATGTGAATTTCACCTGCTGATCATCTTTCATCTTCACCTATTCCCATTCAATAGTGCTAGGGGGTTTTGAACTTATGTCGTAGACTACCCTGTTTATTCCCTTAACCTCATTAATAATCCTGTTGGAAATACCTGCAAGAAGCTCATGGGGTAGTCTTGCCCAATCTGCGGTCATGGCATCATTACTTACCACAGCCCTTATTGCAAGGATATTTTCATATGTACGTTTATCCCCCATTACTCCAACACTTTTAAGGGGTAAAAGAACGGCAAATGACTGCCATAATTTTCTGTAATATCCGCTCTTTTTTATCTCATCTATCAAAATATCATCTGCTTCCCTTAATATATAAAGTCTTTTTTCAGTTACCTCGCCGATTATTCGTATGGCAAGCCCCGGCCCTGGAAAGGGTTGGCGCCAGACAAGTTCGTCAGGAAGACCTATTTCCCTTCCCAGGAGGCGAACCTCATCTTTAAAAAGATACTTTAAAGGTTCCACCAGCTTTAATTTCATTTTTTCAGGAAGTCCACCCACATTATGGTGGGACTTGATTACAGCAGAGGGGCCTCCAAAGGCGGATACAGATTCTATAACATCAGGATACAGTGTCCCCTGTGCTAAAAAGACCGCATCCTTTATCATACTTGCCTGGGCCTCGAAAACTTCTATGAATAGTCTTCCTATAATTTTTCTTTTCTCTTCAGGATCGAGGACCCCAGACAGTTCTGTTAAAAATTTATCTTCCGCATTTATAAATTGAATATTAATTTTCAGGTGCTCATTTAAGGTCACCTTAAGTTTTTTTTCTTCATCTTTTCTCAAAAGACCATTATTAACAAATATACATGTAAGCTGTGTATCAATCGCCTTATGAAGGAGCATGGCCACCACTGAAGAATCGACCCCGCCGCTTAATCCAAGAATAACCTGTTTATCCTTTACAGTATCTCTTATAGTATCAATGGCATCTCTGGCAAAAGATTCCATTGTCCAGTCCGGTTTGCAACCGCATATGTTAAAAAGAAAATTGCGAAGCATCTGTTTTCCATCCGGAGTATGTTCAACTTCCGGATGAAATTGAAAACCATACATTTTTTTATTAGTATCTGCAATTGCAGCAGCACGGGTATTACTGGTTGAAGCTGTTATCATAAAACCCGCTGGAAGTTTTTCTATGGAATCTCCATGGCTCATCCAGCAGGTGGTTTTACTTTCTATTTCCTTAAAAATATTCTTTTTATCGTTTATTTCAAGCTCGGCAAATCCGTACTCCCGTTTCCCTGTTTTTTTAACGCTTCCACCCAGGGCATCAACCATAAAATGAAGTCCATAGCAGATGCCGAGTACCGGTATGTTTAACTCAAAAATTCCTTTATCAATTTTCGGACTGTTTTTTTCATATATACTGGCAGGACCTCCTGACAATATAATCCCTTCAGGATTTAACGATTTGATATAATCAGAGTCAACATCACAGGGATCAATCTGGCAGTATACTTTGCATTCCCTTACTCTGCGGGCTATAAGCTGGTTATATTGAGAACCAAAATCAATTATAAGAATCATTGAGTTGCACCTTTAAAAAACAAAAATTGTAATTCCATGTTATGAATAAGGGAGCCGTAATTTTAATCACGTAACAAGGTTAAGGAAGGAAAATTTTATAAGTTAAACGAAATAGCTTGTCTTTTGACCCATCTACTTCGCTGCATCAAAGGGCGAATGTATAGCACCTTGTATATGGACCAAAATCCTGCGTTATTTCTGCTCAACTTATTTCATCTCCGCTCCTAAGTGGTTTTTAGGATAGTATTATCTGATAATCCATATTACATTTCAGATAATGTTCATCTGAAGTTATTTGAAACTTACCTTTTTCGTGCAGTAGTTTAATACAACTGCAAAAAAATGTCAAAAAACAAATCATCGGGTTCCATGGTTTATGACTTCTCAGAAATTCCCGTTCTGATTTGTGTTTAAAAATTTGCGAAAACAGGTTCTATGATATATCATAACAGGTTGATTGTAATGATTTTCTCAGTACAAACAGATATCACCAAATAGTTAAGGAATTTAAACGGGTGCTTTCCTGTGTACCAGTGGATAAAAAGGATAATAATTCATGATAAACTTCAAAAAGCTTGATAAACTCAAAGAGAAGCTGGATTCTTTTCGCCCCCTTCCCCAGGAAATTGTAAACAATCTCCATGAAAATCTTCTGCTCCGCTGGATATATAATTCCAATGCCATAGAGGGGAATACTCTTACTTTAAAAGAGACTAAAGTAGCGCTGGAAGGAATCACCATTGGTGGTAAAACCATGAGGGAGCATTTTGAGGTAATAAATCATAAAGAAGCTATTCTTTTGGTGGAAGAGATGGTGAAAAAAAAAAACCCTTTATCTGAATGGGATATAAAATCTATTCATCAGCTTATTTTGAAAAACATTGATGATAAAAATGGAGGTATTTATCGCTCTATTAATGTTACTATTTCCGGCGCAAATCATGTCCCCCCTGATTTTTTTCAGGTTCAGGCACAGATGAGTGAATTTATCGAATGGTATATGAACGAAGGAAGGGATTGCCATCCCGTGGAGCGGGCAGCCAGAGTTCATGCTGATTTCGTAAAAATCCACCCTTTTGTTGACGGAAATGGCCGAACTTCCCGTCTTTTAATGAATCTAGAACTGATGAAAGACGGGTTTCCGCCGGTTGTGCTCCCTGTTGAAAACCGTTTGGATTATTATAAAGCTCTGGACGAAGCGCATACAACGGGCAATTATAATTCTTTTTTTGTGCTGATTATTGATATTGCTGTGAAAGGGTTTAAGCCATACTGGCATGCTTTGGGAGTTGTATAGATTGTCGCATAATAAATTTCACCATAGTAGGGGCGGATTCCATATCCGCCCATTCATATCCGTAAAAAATACTGCAGGGC
>CAZNFB010000011.1:0-9649 GCA_964572105.1 uncultured Desulfobacteraceae bacterium | reverse complement strand
AGTAGGGGCGGATTCCATATCCGCCCATTCATATCCGTAAAAAATACTGCAGGGCAGAAATGGATTCTGCCCCTACACCATCAATACCCGAAATTATGCAATCATTACAGCTTACAATCCAAGTTTATCTGCCACCACCTTTCTTTGATAGGCTCCATCTCCAAATAATAATTCCAGCTTTTTCGCGCTTTTCGTGTATAAATGAAGGTCGTATTCTTCTGTAAAACCTATTGCCCCTGTTACCTGGTGGGCAATTTTAGTTACATCTTTGTATGCCTCCGCACACCATGATTTGGCAATGGCTGCTTCATTTTCACTATCAAGTCCTTCACTTATCGACCATGCCGCAGAATGTGCCGTTAGTTTTGAAGTTTCGACTTTTGCAAACATATCAACACACATATGCTGTACAATTTGCAAGGCTGACAACGGTTTTCCGAATTGAATTCTCCCATTTAGATAATCACGGGTCATATCCATTACCTTTTGCATGCCACCAACGCACTCGCAGCTTTGCGCTGCAATAATAAGGGGCCAGATTTTTTCAATATAATCCCACCCTTTGCATTGTTCCCCGATAATCATTTCAGGTGAAACCATTACATTGTCAAGTGTTATTGAATAATCAATATAATTTCCGAAGATTGTTTTTAAGGGTGTAGCTGTAAGACCCTTTACTTTGCCGTCAACTGCAAAAAGAGTTATATCTGTATTGACTGAATCCATTTTTGCAGCACAGATTATCATGTCCGAGACATTGGCATAGGAAACAAAAAGGACAGATCCGTTAAGAAGATAGTTTCCATTGGACTTTTTTGCGGTTATTCCCACCTGATTTTTGCCGTAAAAACCTTTTTCGCCTGAAATCGCTGCAGTAATAATGCTTTCACCCTCTACAATCTTTGGTAAATATCTGTTTTTTAATTCTTCTGATGCATGGTTTTGCAGTAAAAATCCACCCATCAAAACCGTAGAGAAAAAAGGACTTGGCACAGCACCTCTCCCCAATTCTTCAAAAAGAATGGCAAGATCCATAAAGTCGGCTCCTATGCCGCCGAATTCTTCATCAATGGCAATCCCCAGCCATCCTAACTCTGCCATTTTTTTCCACACCTTTGAAGAATACCCTTTTTCATCAACTATGAGTTCTCTCACCAGAGACGCGGGAACTTCTTTTTTTATAAATTCTCTAGCTGATTTGCGTAAAATTATTTGATCCTTACTAAAATTAAAATTCACTGTAACCCTCCAATCTTATTGATAATAACATAGGAATCCGCTTTTGTAAAAACGAAAATTATTTTAAAGAAAGTTTTAACCCGCGTTTTGCAATTATATTTTTAAGTATTTCCACAGATCCTCCCTGCAGGGTATAGGACGGACTCATAAGATAAGACTCAGCCACAATTCCCTTGAAAAGTGCCTTTGGGGAATCGGGCATAATAAGTCCGTGGAGGCCCATAATGTTTGTAGCCAGATCAGATAATTTTGCTTCAAAAAGAGTGCAGAAATTTTTACCGATGGCTGCTTCATAATCAGGAATTTTACCATCATCGAGGAGAGTGGTTACATAATAAATATATTTTCTTCCCACCTGGAACTCCACTTCCAACTTAGCCAGGCTGTCTCTTATAATGGGATCCTTTGAAAGGGGAACTCCATCTTTTTCCGTAGTTTTTGCATATTCAAAAAGAGCTTCTTTGGCACTGTAATTCTGAATCAACCTGTCGATTGTTGCCCTTTCATAAACAAGATTCGTCATTATCTGACGAAAACCATTACCTTTTTTGCCTATGAGATATTTTTGATGAATTTTTACATTATCAAAAAAAACCTCATTAAATGAATGGAGCCCAACCATATTAATAACGGGACGGATTGTTATTCCCGGAGTTTTCATATTGATCAGTATTTCACTAAAAGCATTGTGCTTTGGGGTTTTGGAATCAAAACTGGTCCGCATAAGACCCCATCCATAATCGGCTGAATGGCCATGGGATGTCCATGTTTTTTGACCATTTAAAATAAAATAATCCCCTTCTTCCACTGCTGATGTTTCACACGCAGCCAAATCAGACCCGGCATTGGGTTCACTAAAGAGTAAACAAAAACTCACCTGAGCATTAAGCATTTTTTGTAAAAATTCATTCTTGAGAAAATCTGAGCCGAAATGTATAATGCCGGGCCCAACCTGACGGTCGGCAAGATAATGATACCCTACTGGAGCCCCGGATTTAAGAAGCTCTTCCAAAATAATACATCTTTCAAGATATCCGGCGCCCTGGCCTCCAAATTCCTTTGGCCAGGCAATCCCTATCCAGCCTTTTTCTGCAAGTTTTTGTGAAAATTCAGGAGAAAATACAAGTTGTAAAGAATCGTTGGTAAAAGGATATTCCCCTTTTTTCTTCATCGATTCTAAAAAAGCTCTGATATCTTTTTGTAATCTGCTTTGTGCTTCTGTTAATCTTAAATCCATTATCTTTCCTTTTTGTTAAAAGTCACTAATCACTTCTTGTCCAGCTTTTCAAAAAAAATATGGGCCTGGCTTTATTTTGAGCTATTTAGTGCTGAGTGTTGAGTCGTGAGTCGTGAGTATTGAAAAAAATTTACTGTATCTTTATTTTCAATATTCACCCCTTATATCTCATATCCTAAAATGGCCGAAATTAAAACCAACCCCAAAAATATTTAAAGCCCCAGGCGAAAATAGCTTGCCTGGGGCCGGGAATATTCTTTTCTGTAGTCCTCGGTCAGGTCAGGAAAACCATGGGTAAACAAAAATTTTCATGTAACTATTCAGTTGATGTGTATGGCTTCAGGTATAATGCTGAAGTTTATCTGTTATCAGCACAGCTGAATATTATATCTTCATCAACCAAGCTTAGCGCCTACTATAATAGTACTTACACAGCATCCAGGAGGTTCACCCCCCATGTTGCCGGTGAGTCCTATAACGGGATCATTGATTTGTCTTTTACCTGCCCTCCCCTGAAATTGCGTATACATTTCATAGAGCATTCTGATCCCTGAAGCACCTATGGGATGACCAAAACACTTCAGACCTCCATCTGGCTGCACGGGGAGGCCGCCGTCCAGATCAAAAAACCCGTTTTCAATATCTTCTCTTACTTTTCCCCTTGGGCTAAACTGCAGATCCTCCATAAAAACAGCTTCTGTTATGGAAAAACAATCGTGGACTTCAGCCATACTTATCTCTTTTCTGGGGTTGGTGATGCCGGCTTCTTTATAGGCTGCTAATCCGGACTGATAAATCTCTTCAACATGGGTATGGTCGTAATCATCTCTAAGGCGGTTTTCACCCCCTGTGGATATCTGGAGAGCTTTTATATACATTGGATCTTTGCGAAATTCTTTAGCTTTATCAGCTCGCACTATTATCGCAGCAGCAGCGCCATCACTTACACCACAACAATCAAAAAGCCCCAGGGGCCATGATATAATTGGAGCATTCATGATCTGATCCATGGTGACTTTGCTCTGGAAATGGGCTTTGGGACTCAACAACCCATTTTGATGGCTCTTGTAAGAGACTCTGGCCAGCATTCTTTTACCTTCTTCTGGACTAAGTCCGTACCTTTCAAAATATTTTGTTGCCATAACAGCAAACATGGCAGGCGCAGTTGTAGTAGGTGCAACACCGGCCGCATCATCTGCCATTCCCCCTGCTGATGCGGTAAATGGAAGGTCCAGGCCGCTGTAGCCCTGATCCTTTAATTTTTCATAACCCACTGCCAGGGCAATATCACAGACCCCGGAAGCCACAGCATAAGATGCATTTCGTATTGCATCCGATCCGGTGGCGCATCCATTTTCAAGTCTTGTGATTGGTATATAATTTAATTTCAATGGTTTTGATATGGTCATTCCGGTGAGACCCCATAAGGTTCCCACCCACGCCGCATCTATATCCTTGGGATCAATCCCTGCATCCTCATATGCCTCATAAACAGCTTCAACTATCATATCTTCGGCTGAAACGTCCCAGCGTTCACCAAACTTTGTACACCCCATACCTACTATGGCAACTCGATCTTTTATACTTCCAGGCATAATATCCTCCTTATCGTAATGGTCTAATCTTCCAGTAATAATTATGGATCCCTCTGTTAAAGAAAAGTCTTCTAAAAGTAAATTCTACTTCCATGCCGACTTTGACCTCCTGGGGATCACGGTCTGTTATGTCAAATGCTGCTCTTCCGCCTCCTTCGAATTCAACAACACCAACAATAACAGGAGGATCAACAGATGTTGCAAGATTATCCTGAGTATATGTGAAAACACTGAGTTTTTTTTCAGAGAGCCCCACCATCTCACGTTTATCCTTTGCATGGCACTTTACGCAAACTCTTTGGGGAGGATATTGCTGAGCACCACATTCGGTACATTTGGATCCATATAAAGCCAGATAGTCTTTTCTATGCCGCCATAAAGTAACAGCGGCTATTGGTGTCCTGTCCGGTCTGGCAACAGGGGCAACAGGTACCAGTCCTTTAAAGGTCAAAAACTTTTGATAGCTGGGGAGTTTCCTTTTAGATTCCAGCTGATGTTTAATTCCAATTCGATTTTTTAATTTTTCAATATTTTCTGTTACCTTAAGCAGCATTGCATCACAGCCATTACTGTAAGACAATAGCATAATGTTATCCCCGGCCTTTGAAGTTTCCAGCGCCTGGACAAGCATCATCAAAGGGAGTGCAGTCCCTGTATTTCCAACATTGGGCAATATGGAATCCTCATATTGCTCAGGGGTAAGGCCAAGTGCTTTACCCATCCCTTTATGCCGCCTTATGGTTGGAGCAGTAATAACTACTTTGGCAAGATCCTGGGGAGCCAGACAATTTTTTTCAAGAAGCATACTTGCAGCTTTGGGTACCAGCTTGGAATATGAGACTGTAAATCCAAAACGTTCCTCCCATGCTCTGACATAGGTCTCAGAACTGGGGCGCCAGACATCCATGATTTCATCAGACATGGAGATAGTATCGACTATCTCTGCGGCAACATCTGTATTTCCAATGACAACAGCTGCGGCGCCATCACCAAAGGTTTGCTCCATATCCCCCTGGGTTTGAGCTGCCCGTGTATCGCCTGCTGCAATCAGAACATTATTTAATGATCCTGCCTTAAGGGCATCAATAGCCGCAATCATGGCTCCGGTTCCTGATCTTAATGAGTTGGTAAAATCCAACGTTCTTGTTTCAGGACCAAAATCAAGGGCCGCCGCCCCTATTGTGGAAACCATCTTTTCTGCGTAGGGAGATGTTGTTGTAGCAAAATAGAACCCGTCTATCAGGGATCTATCCATTCCGGAAAGAGCGTGAACAGAGGCGCCAACAGACATTGACAGGCTATCTTCATCGTAATTGGCCACAGAACGTTCTCCCTTGCCCCTGGGAGGAACATTCCATGCCTTGGCGATTTCCATTAAAGGGAGTCTATATAAAGGGATATAGGCTCCGTAAGAAGTAATACCTACCATTTTTCTAAATTCTCCTTATTTAAGGTTTTTAAAGTATGGAACAATGCTAGTATACCAGGTCTTTAAAACATGGGTATCGATAAAAATTTTAGTTTTGTACGGGCACGACGTAAACAAATAGAACAGCTTCCACTACGTTATCAGAACAAAGTTGGATAGATTCAGGCATCAGATAATCTGTTTGATCTGTATTTTTAAAACTTGTGGCTTTTAAGTAACAAACTAAGCAGATGGGGTTCTAACTAATTGTAATCTAAAAGCTTTTGCTTATTTTTTGATATACAACAATTTCCGGTTGAAAACGGAATCATCGCCAAAAAATATAGATGCACCATGTCGCGGTGGATTGCAACCATGTTATTTTGAAACAGGGGGCAAGTCCCCTTGATTATTAGCTATTCAGCTAATATGTACAGCAGCAGCCACGCTGAATAGGTACCTAATTATCTTTGTAAATTTGTGTCATCCTCGTGCTATAACCTTTTCCCCATCCACATATGACAAGACAAAATGTCACAAAAAAAATAAAAAATGTCCGATTATACAATTCTATATAAAACCTGTTTTTTCCATAATATTTTTTTTTAAATCAATACAACAAGTTACTTCCCCGCAACAGACTCTGGCAGTCTTTTTGCAATTCACTTTCTCTGAACAATATATCTATATTAAATAATTATGAGATATTGTTATTACTTATCATTCTTTTTAGACTACGAACACAAATATATTCTTCACCACGCAATCATTTTGCCAAGAACCGTTTTTTTAATCACTATTGACATAAAATTATCTAAGGAGAAAGGGATGAAACAAGCAGACTACTTATTTAAACCCGAAGAGGCTGGTGTTATTTTAGATGCTCCCGGCAATCCTACTAGCCGGGGGTGGTCGGTTGTCACTCCTGAAATGTGGAAGTTTCGCTGGAACATTTCCGACAAAATTCAGGTTAGTGAACCTGATTATTATGGGGACCCTGACTGGTATTTTGATGTCACAAAAAATCTCATAATGAATGATATTTTTGAAGCTAATCCGGATATCAGTTTATCTAACCTGTCTGCGGCGTCACTTGAACAATATCTGGAAGAACAGCAAATTCTTATCAGGCCCCACGATATGCTGATAGGCTTGCCATGTAATGACCAGCATGCAATCATTTGGGATGCCTTAAGCGTTTCCTGGACGAATCTTGAAATAGCAAATAACGTTACCACAAACAAAATCAAAGCGTGGAAAAATACTAAAAAAGTTGATATCAGTGATGATGATTTTACCAGGCTGCGACAATTGTCAGATAACTTTAACATGGCCCTTAGAGTTAAAGATGACATGACCGACTATGAATATCAGATGTATTACAACCCACAGCAGCCAGGAAGATTTTTTGAGCCAAACGGTACCACTGGCCTGCGGGCAAATCCTGATCATGACTGGTATTTGAGGATAGGCTATAGAGGGCTTATAAATTTAAAACAGCAAAAACTTGATGAGTATAATGAGGCACTTAAAGAAGCATCAGGTGAAAAAGAGATAGATTTAAAAAATAAAATTGAAAATGCAAAAGCATCTATCAGAGCTACTGAAGCTGCTATAAAATGGATTAAAAGGCATGCTGTTGAAGCAAGAGAAAAAATCGCCCAAATGCCTGATAAAAAATCAAAAGAAATATTGGAACAAGTAGCAAAAAACTGTGACTGGATAGCAGAAAACGCTCCCCGTACATTCTGGGAGGCCATGCAATTGTACTGGTTCAGCTTTTTACTTACATATTGTATTGAAACAGTATCCCATACTTTAAGCTTTTTGCCTGATCGTATTTTTTGGCAGTGGTATAAAAGGGATGTTATTAAAGAAAAAACCCTCGACAGGATAACAGCAGGTGAAATAATTGCATGCTATGCATCTAAATTTCACGAAATGTCTGGAATACCATCCAGGTTTGGGGGGCTTGAAAAAGCAGGACAGGGAACCCGGGATTTTTCTGTAATTACAATCGGAGGCCAAAACACAGATGGCAGTGATGCCACAACTGATTTAACATTATTATTTCTTGATGTTTTTGATGGTTACAGATTCCATTTCCCTGATATAAAATTTCGCTGGTGTACCAAAACTAAAAAATCTGACTTTAAAAGACTTATGGAAATAATCAGATCAGGGATGGGGCACCCTTCCATTAGAAATGATGAAATTGCCATACCAAGCATGATGGACATGTATGCTCCTGAAATAACTCTGGAGGAAGCACGAAACTGGGCAGTTGTAGGATGCAACAGCCCAGGGTCAACTATTAATTCCAAAGGTGCCCCAAAACGTGATGCTTTTTACCCTAATGTTTTAAAAGCGCTTGAGTTTGCAATGTTTAATGGTAAAGACCCGGAGACTGGATATGAATGGGTTAAAACAATAGAAACAGGCGCTCCTGCCAATTTTAAAAATTTCGAAGATTTTTATCAGGCCTGGCTTAAACAATGGGAATGGATTGTCAGAACTGAGGTACGGCTCCGAAATAAATGTAACATTAAATGGAAAGAGACCTGTCGTCGGCCATTTCTGAGCCTCTTATATCGCGGATGCATGGAAACAGGGGATGATATAGTTGAATATAGCAAGGCCCCCCTGCTGAGCTTCCAGAGCATTTACGGATGGGTGGATTCCATTGATTCCCTTGCCGGGTTAAAATATTGGGTTTATGAAAAGAAAAAATATACATTACCCCAGCTTATTAAAGCAATTGCAACAGACTGGGAAGGCTTTGAAGAAATGCGAAGAGATTTCAGAAATGCACCCAAATTTGGCAATGATAATGATTTTGCTGATAATATGATGGTCAAGGCAACCAAAGATGTTTATGAAATAAGTTTGAGGAATAAAGACGCAAGGGGTAAGCCTGTTTTTCTCAACGCGCTTCCCATAAGCTGGGTATTCATGGCTGCACCCATGGTGGGAGCGTTACCCAATGGTAGAAAACGTGGCGAGGCATTATGCGACGGCGGGATTAATCCCCATGCTGAATTTGACAAAAGTGGGCCCTGGGCAAGGTTTAAATCTGCCTTAAAGATTGATCAGGCCAAATTCAAGGCATATATATACAATCAGAAATTTGATTATGCTACCTGTGCAGGCAACGCCGGCCTTGATAAACTGGTTGATTATACATGGAGCGGACTTATGGCTGGCATGTCGCAAATGCAGTTCAATTTCCTTTCAAAGGACCAATTGCTTGCAGCGCAAAAAGAACCTGAGAAAAATCAGATGCTTTCCGTCAGGGTATCAGGCTATAGTGCTTACTTTGTTCCTTTGCCGAAGTTTATGCAGGAGGCTGTTATTGATCGTGTAGACCACAGACTGTAATTTTATTATTTGAAAAATTACGAAAAATTTACCCTATTACCCATGAGATGGGGTAAACTTTTCGTAATTATACCTATTCACTCTGATTCCTGAAAAATAAACTTTAAACTTGCAAAGGAGAAAAATTGTCAATTAAAGCATATATAAAGGAAATAGAGGAATGTGTTGTACACGATGGGCCTGGTAATCGAAGCCTTGTATTTATAAAAGGCTGTTCAATGAGATGCAAGTGGTGTCAAAACCCTGAATTGCTTGAGCAGCAGCCTGTAATCTGGTTCAATAAAGTTACATGTAAAGCTTGTGGCAAGTGCAAAGAGGTATGCCCTGCTAATGCTATTCTTTTGCATGACAAACTCAGAATTGATTTAACAAAATGCCTGGGTATAAACTGCAGCAAATGCGTGGAGGCGTGCCCGGAACATGCCATGGAGATAATAGGACACGAAATTACTGCTGAAAATTTATGCGCACAGCTTGCAAAATATAAATTGTTCTACGATGGCTCCGGCGGCGGCATAACACTTACCGGAGGAGACCCCCTGTTTGTACCTGACTTTTCAACGGAGGTTCTTAGCCTGTGTCAAAAAGAGCGTATACATACGGCGATTCAAACAGCTTTATATTCAAGCTATGAAAATGTCTGGAAAGTAATCAAACATTGCGATCTTCTCATGTGTGATATCAAGCACATGGATAGCGCAAAGCATAAAGAGGGTACAGGGGTTCCCAATGAGTTGATTCATGAAAATCTTAAAAAGCTTAACAATGATTTTAAAAATGAAATTATTGTTC
>CAZNFB010000010.1:0-23799 GCA_964572105.1 uncultured Desulfobacteraceae bacterium | reverse complement strand
TTCCTCACTCAAACAATCGCAATTTTTTGGCTACGCTGCACTAAGAAATTCTACGAAATTTATTCAATACGCTACAAAAACAATTAAACTCCCCTCACGCAAGATTCTAACCGGACACTGCTGAATTAAAGGAGTTAAATTTATCAATGAAATGAAAAAAGTTCAGGACGCCACCTGATTTCTCATAAACACATTTGGCTATATTTTTATTCTGCCTGCAATAATTCTCTCTGCCTTAATTGAATAAGCCTCCTTAAATTTAAAGAATAACTCATTGCTACACGGATCAGATTTTATTAAAAGACGGGGTCAACAGAACAATTAAAGACAATTGAAGGCGTATCAATTTATTTGAGCACAATAGCAAGACAATGGCATAATTTTTGAAAGTGTACTTGACTGATACCTAAGCAATATAGAGAGCCTTATTTAACTAATAAAAAAGGAGAAAAATTCCAATGAAAGTAACCATTACAAATCAGTGTATGGGCGACAGAAATTGCAACGACCTTTGTCCTGAAGTTTTTGAATATGATGAAGATCAGCTAAAGTCCACCATCAAGACAGATGATATTCCTGAGAATTTTAAAGATATTGTCCGAAAAGCTGCAGCAGAATGCGGTGCCAAGGCTATTACCATTGAAGAATAAAAAATGAGGTGGGTATGATTAAATTCAGAGAAAGTCAGACCGCAAAAAATCTTCATATCTCTTTTGCTGCAGAGACTCAAGCCAGAACGCGATATGATTTTTTTGCGAACAAAGCCCGGGAAGAAGGGTTTATGCAAATTGCAAAAATATTTAACGAAACTGCAGAGCAGGAATTTGAACATGCGCTACGGTTTTTTAAATTTTTTAATGGTGGGGCGCTTGAAATGAAATGGGTCTTTCCCACTGGTGTGATCAGGGACACCCGTTCCAATCTGCTTTCAGCAGCTGATTTGGAAAAATATGTCAGTGAAGATATGTATGCCAAATTTGCGATAATAGCTGAGAAGGAAGGATTTGACAGAGCTACAGATACGTTTAACAATATTATTATATCTGAAAAGCATCATGAAAAACTCTACCTTGAACTTGCTGAGAATATTGCAACAGACAGAGTCTTTAAAAAAGACGAAAAAAGAGTTTGGCGTTGCCTGAGCTGCGGATATATTCATACAGGAAAAGCTGCACCTGAAAAATGCCCTGCCTGTGTAAAGCCCACCGGCTATTTTGAATTGCTTTGCGAGAACTGGTAAAAAGTATTTAACACAATGGACGAGACATTTATGCCTCGTCTATTGTGTCTCATTAGTACCTTACTCCTGCAACATTGTCATAAAAAACATTCGTTTTCTTCCCCATAGCCAGGGGATCTATATTTTTAAACATTTTTTCCCTTAATCCTCTTGAAATCTCCAGCTGCACCCCTTTTTCACTTTTACACCGGTTGCAAATGTTTTCAGATTTGATTCCACGAAGCCCCGGCACTTCGCTGATCACAGCTCTAAACCTGACTCTCCTTAATGCATGCATTATTTTTTGCTTTAATTCCTTATTTTTACCGCCAATCAAAACCATTTCGCCTTTGTCTCGACTTCCGTGAATTGATATGACAATGAATGCATTGTTTGAAATGTTCAATCCCACTGGTTCATCAAACCTGTTGCTGTTTAAGTGTAATATTTTATTCCCCGTTTTTTTTATCCCTTGAAAGGCATAAAATGTATACTCACTCCTGGCTATGGCATCGGCAATATCAATAGTTCCGGGCTCTATGCCTCCTCCGTGGGGCGCCATTATAGCAACTTTATCATCAGCTTCACGATGTAATATTGCGTAATCTTCACCTTCTTTTTCATTTTGTTCTAAGGAACGGGGACGAAATAAGTTCGCAATTTTAAGTGTTGAGGCGCCTGCCTGGCAAGGCGCGAAAGTGTAGGAATATCAAGATATTGCTACGCTTTTGTAACGCAGTCAGGCAGGATGGATCAACGCTTAAAATACCAAGTTATTTCGTCCTCGTTCCTAAGTCCAAAGAGTAGACTATTTGCTACAAATGTTTTCAACAAATTCCACAACCTGATCCATGGTGGTACCATAGGTAAAGACTCCGCTAATTCCAAGTCTTTTCAATTCTTCCACATTTTCTTTTGGAATTACACCACCTATGATTACCGGAATATTTTTTAAGCCCTTTTCTTTCATTATTTCAAAGAGTATGGGGACAAGTGTCAAGTGTTCCCCGCTATGGCAGCTCAATCCAATTATATCAGCATCTTCCTGTATAGCTGTTTTTACCACATTTTCAGGAATTTGAAAACTACCAAGATAAACTACTTCCATCCCGGCATCTTTTAATGCTGACGCAACCAGTTTCGCGCCCCTTTCGTGTGAATCCAGACCCAGCTTAGAAATAACAGCTTTTATTCTTTTTGACATTTAAACTTCTCCTAGTGCCTTGCCAGGGGTAAGGGTTCGCTCAACAATAAAATTATTTTTAAGCGAGCCCCAAACATATTAAACAAAGGGGGAATTCCTGTAACCCCATGGATCCCATGACATACCCAGGGTGGTTCTGATGGTACCCATAATCTCTTCCACTGTACTTTTTGATTCAACAGCTCTTAGAATATAAGGCATGAGATTTTCATTCTCACCCATGGCAACGCCCTGGGTAAGCTCTTTTAAAGAAGCCTTTACAAGATTGATGTTTCTATTTGCCTTTAATCTTTTAACCCTTTCTATTTGGCGTTCCTCAGTCCCTGGAGGAATTTCAAGTACGCCTCCGGGAAGAACAGTATCTTCCTCCGGTGGAATAGACATATAGTTTAAACCCACTATCAACCGGTCACCATTTTCAATCTCCTTTTGATAGCGCTGATTACCTTCATCTATCACTTTTTGAACCCAGCCACCCTCTAAAGCACTAATAAACCCCCCTAGCTTATCGATCTGTTCCATGATCCCGGTCGCTTTTTCTTCCACAGCGTTTGTGAGCTGCTCAACATAGTATGATCCCCCCAGGGGGTCAGCCACTGCTGCTGCACCTGTTTCATGTGCAACAATTCCCTGAATTGCCAGCGAGGTTCTCTGGGCATCTTTTGTGGGGAGACATACAGGTTCCACAAATGTCGTGGTGAAAATCGACTGCGCGCCCCCCAAAACCGCAGCCAGGGTCTCAAAGGATGTCCTGGCAATATTATTTAATGGCTGCTGGGGAATAAGGGAGTGGCCTGCACATTGAACTGCAAATTTAAATTGAAGTGAGCCTTTATCTTTTGCCCCATATTTCTCTTTTAACATTTTTGCCCACATTCTGCGCATGGCTCTGTATTTAGCCACTTCTTCAAAAATATCAATTCCTGCTGCACAGTAAAAAGACATTCTCCTGGCAACATTGTCGATATCCATCCCTCTCTCTAAACACCCATCTATGAATGTGGCAGCTATTTTAAGACCAAATGCCACTTCCTCGGGGGCATCAAGGCCATAATCCCTCATATTATAACAGGATGAAACATAGGCAGCGTGCCACAAAGGCATATTCTCGCCGCAGTATTCCACAAGATCACCCCATATTTTTACACCCAGCTTGGGAGGATTTGCAACATCCGAATAACAAACATGACTCATGATGGGATCATTGCTGATTGTCCCCCGCAGTTTTGACATGCTGATCCCTCTTTTTTTGGCAACAGCAATATACTGGGCTAAAATCACAGGGCTTACAACAGATGCGCAAAGAAGGGTTGAGCTTATTTCGTCCAAAGGAATATCATCAAAAAGATCTTCCATATCATCCATCGATACAAGGGGAACACCACTGACCCCCACCTCTCCCCTGGCAAGGGGATGGTCAGAATCGAGCCCATGCATGGTCGGCTGGTCCCTGAAAACCATAAGACCGGTATTACCATGGGAAATCAGGTATTTCATCTGTTTGTTTGTATCTTCGGGTGTACCAAAACCCCAGGGCTGGCGCCGTGTCCACAATTTTCCTCTGTACATATTAGGATAAATACCCCTGGTAAAAGGATATTGCCCGGGATCGCCTATATTTTTTTTATAATTATCTTCATCAGCATCCCCGGGGGAATACGTTTCTTTTAAATCAATGGCTGACCAGGATTTTGTTCTCCTGACTTTTTCTCTATACCCTGGTTCAGCAACATCCTTTTTCCCCATAAGCTCCATCACTACTTTCCTTTAAAATCAGGTTTTCTTTTTTCAAAAAAAGAGGCTTGGCCTTCTTTAATATCTTCAGTTCCAAAAAACATTGAAGTCGCATGTACGGAAGCTGCTATATCCTCCCCCCCTATGGCCCTGTTTACTATATTTTTTGCAAGCGTTAAAGAAAGGGGGGCTTTTTCCATCAAAAGTCTGGCCTTTTTTTCGGCTTCAGCCATGAGTTGATCCTTCGGGACGATCTGATTAACTATACCAATTCTTTCAGCCTCTTTTACATCAAACTGCCTGCCGCTCATTATAAGCTCTTTTGCTCTGGTTCGTCCAACTATTTCGTGGAGTCTGATTACAGCATAGCCGGGCATAATACCGATTCCAACTTCAGGGAGCCCAAAAACCGCATTTTCAGATGCAATAACAATATCAGAAGCAAGGGTAAGCTCCGTCCCACCCCCTAAGGCATAACCGTTTACAGCTGAAATAACAGGCTTCCTGGTTTTTTCCAGGCTTGCAAAGGCGTTTAATACAAAGTCGATGTATTTATAGCCACCGGCGAGCCCCCTGTTAAAAATACTTATATCTCCACCAGCACTGAAAATTTTTCCCTGGCCGGTGATGATCATTATTTTTAGAGCATCATCTTTTTCAACAAGATTGACAATATCCAAAAGCTCTCCAACCAGTTCTTCACTAAGGCCGTTCATTTTTTCGGGTTCATTTAAAGTAATAATCCCGATTCCGTCTTTTTTTTCTAATAATACTTTTTTCATATTAATTTCTCCGTAGACATACGATTGTCAGATAATTACCCAATTTTAAAACTTGGCACAGGCCAGAGGGAGGCAGAGGTATTATAATACTCCAACGACCGAGATAACGCAGTGAAATTATTTATATAAACATCTATAAATGTTCATATAAATAATTTCAAAGCTTGGTCGAATTTAAGCAATAGGCTGAGCTCTAATAAAATTTATTATCTGGACATCTATATAGTTAACGACTGGCCTTTCTATAACCCAAAACATCCATGGCAATGATCTGCTTGCAGATATTGGCAGAACCTTCAACAATATAATAACTTGGAACATCACGATAAAAACGTTCCATGGGATATTCCACAGAATATCCATAGGCACCCATGATTCTCATGCCGAAATTTGCACATTTCGAAGCAGTCTCTCCTGCAAAATATTTCGCCTGGGCAACTTCAAAACCATTATTTAAATTTCCATGGTCCTTTTGAACAGCAGCTTTATATACAAGGAGTCTGGCAGCTTCAACTTCAGCGGACATTTGAGCTATCATATCCTGATTCATCTGAAATTTCCCAATTTCCTGGCCAAACTGTTTTCTTTCGTTACAATACTTTACAGCTATATCAAGACAGGCCTGGGAAACGCCCACCCCCCCCGCTGCTGCAGATAACCGTGTTTGATTTAAAGAACCAAAAACAATTTTTGCACCGTCCCCGGGCTTTCCAATAATATTTTCTTTTGGCACTTTCACATTATCTAAAAAAAGTTCTGCAGTAGGTGATGAATGGATACCCATTTTTTTAAGTGGTGTAGAGGTGATTCCGTTAAAATTTTTAGGTTCAATGAGAAAAGCTGAAAGCCCCTTCCCTTTTTTTGATTTATCTGTAAAAGCATAACAGACCAGAACATCAGCATCTGCAGCATTTGATATCCATGATTTGGAACCATTTAACAGCCAGTGATCTCCACAATCCTTTGCCACAGTCTCTATGGCCATAATGTCTGAGCCAGCGTTGGGTTCGGTAATGGCAAAGCCGCCAAGATATTCTGCTGTAACAAGTTTGGGTACATATTTATTTTTTTGCTCTTCTGTGCCATGCTTGCATATAACATGTGATGTCCCAATTCCCTGCATATTAACCTGAACCCGGAGAGAGCCGGATGTGCGTGCTATCTCTTCTGTAATTATGGCCATTGCAAGCCACCCCATATCTTCTCCGCCGTACTGTTCCGGCACCACAGCACCAAAGAAACCGAGCTTACCCATGGGCTTTAATACTTCTTTATAGGGTAAATAACCATTCTGATCCCATTCCCCTGCATTGGGAGATATTTTTTTTTCGGCAAATTCACGCACAGCCTTTCTTAACATCTGGTGTTCTTTGGACAAACTGAAATCCATATACTCCTCCTAATTTTCCTGCAATTCAATAAATCCAGGAAAACAATTCTATCTACCAGTAAAAACCGGCTTTCTTTTTTCTAAAAACGCAGTGTAACCTTCAACAAAATCTTTACTGTCTAAGAGAGCACTTTGCAGGTTTGCTGCATAATCTAAAGATGCGTCAAGATCCATTTCACCTGATCTGCGCATGGCCTCTTTAATCAATATAATTGCCGAGGTTGGTCCATTTGCTATTTTTTGTACCAATGCATCGGTTTCCTGCTTAAAATCATCTTCAGGAACCAGCCGATCCACAAGGCCTATTCTGAAAGCTTCGTCAGCATTAATAATATCTCCGGTGAAAGCAAAAAGTTTTGCAGCACCAGAGCCTGCAAGCCTGGGAAGGAGATAATGCCCCCCCATATCAGATAATATGCCCATTTGTATATAACCATATCCAAATTTAGCAGCAGCAGACGATATGCGAATATCGCATGACATGGCTATATCGCAGCCCCCTCCAACGGTAACCCCATTGATTCCTGCTATCACCGGTTTAGGCAGGGCATGGAGCTTTCTCACCATATTGGCAAAAGGCTTTATATATTCTCTCCACTGTGCCGGATTCATTTTAGAGACAGGAACCAGATCTTCCTGAATATCCCCACCTGCACAAAATGCTTTTCCTGCACCGGTTATCAAGACAGCCCTGATGTCATGATCATCCTCAATCACCTGGAGAACATCAAGCATATCCAGTATTAATTCAGGAGAAATAGCATTAAATTTTTTAGGCCTGTTAAGGGTAATTGTGGCCACATGTCTCTCTTTTCCCAGCAAAATGGTGCTGTATTTTTTATCTGCCATAACCGATCCTTTCTGAAAATACGGAGAATTATTTAGAGCCTGAACAAAAACTATATTTTTTTATCGCAACCAGGAGACAGGGATTTTAACGGCAGGAATTGAAATATTTATAGAATAAAACCGACGCTTCACTGCACATAAAATTTGAGTCCAGGCAGATATGGACAAAAAAAGAGCTTTTGTCCGGGCACCATAGCTTTTATTAAAAAACAATTGTAACTATTCAGTTAATATGTACAGCGTCAAGTATAACCTGACGCATACTTATAATCAACACACCTGAATAGTTACAAACAATTAAAAACTATATCATTGTATATCCGCCACTTACACTTAATGTCTGACCAGTAATATGACTTGCGCAATCTGATGCCATAAAAAGAACAGCTTTAGAAACTTCGCCCGGTCTTCCTATTTTACGGAGAGGATACCCTTTTGCTGCTCTGGCCTGGGCTTCAGGAGTAAAAACTTTCAGCATTTCTCCGGCCCATAGACTGTTTTCCCCAATGTCATCACCAGATTCAGGAATGGTCAATCCAGGACAGACCACATTCAAACGTATTCCTTTTTTCCCTACTTCCCTGGCCAGCGCCTTGGTAAAACCGATAACTCCGCCTTTGCACCCTGAATATACAACTTCTCTAAATTCACCCATTCTCCCTGCATCGGAACCGATGTTAACAACAACACCTTTTGTTGCTGCAATCATCTGATCCATAACCGCTCTTGTGCAATTGAGCATGCCCCAGAAATTAATGGCAATAATTTTTTCCCATTTTTCCCTAGTTTCATTCATGAAAAGATCGTCGATATTCCACCCAACATTATTTACCAGAACATCAATAGTACCGAATTTATCATTAACAGCCTTGACCATTGCCTCAACCTGATCGTTTTTTGTGATGTCGGTTTTAACAAACATAACCTCGCAGCCCAAAGCCCTGGCCTGCTCCGCTACTTTCTCCCCCTGGACATCATCAAGTTCTGCAATTGCAAGTTTAACATTTTCTTTGGCAAAATCATGACAAATTGCACGGCCGATATTGGAACCACCACCTGTAACAACAACTGTTTTTCCTGCTAAGTTCAAATCCATATTTTCCTCCTGTAACCTTTTCAATTATAATTTAGAGTAAATTCAACACTATTATTAGGCTTTCAACTTTACTTCCGGGGCAGGCGTAATATCCTGTTTGCGATTATTGTCCGCTGTATTTCAGAAGAACCTCCCCATATAGTAAGGCTTCTGCAATTTATCCAGCCCTTTGATGCCTCATGGACAGAATTTCCAAGTTCGTCTATATTGTACCAGGATTGCGCATAGGGTCCCATGGTCTGAATATTTAAATCCATAACCCGCTGATAAAGCTCAGCTCCGTAAACTTTCAGCAATGAAGCTTCAGGTCCGGGCTGCGAGCCGGTCTTAAGTTTGGAGAGCATGCGCAAAAAAGTATAAAAAAATGAATTGCAGTCGATCTCGACCTCTGCCAGTTTTTGCTGAAAGGCCTTGTCCTTTATAAGGGGCTCACCATCAACAAAAGCATTTCCGGCATTAGTTTTTATCGTTTCAACGGCATAAAGAAGATCCCCCACGGGGAACGCATTAAGCCTTTCATGTTCAAGCAATGCGCCTGCCACTCTCCATCCGTCGTTGATTTCACCAATTACATTTTCCACTGGAACTTTAACATCATCAAAAAAAACTTCTGAAAATGCCTTATGATCTATTAATTCCTCAATGGGCCGGATAGTAATACCCGGAGTTTTAAGGTCAACCAGTAAAAAAGTTATACCGGCATGTTTTTTAACATTGGGATCAGTCCGTACAAGCATGAACATCCAATCTGCATGATCCGCCATGCTTGTCCAGGTTTTTTGGCCGTTAACAATAAAATGATCCCCCTTGCGGAGGGCCTCTGTACTTAAACTTGCAAGGTCGGAGCCGGCATCAGGTTCTGAAAAACCCTGGCACCAGATAGCCTCCCCTGATATCATATCCGGTATGAGCTTTTCCTGCTGCTTCTTTGTCCCGAACTGCAAAAGCAATGGAGCCAGCATCCCAAGGGATACAATGGCGGTTTTAAGCCTGGGGGCCCCTGACAAACCATATTCATAATTAAATATAAATTGTTCCACCTGGGTGAAACCTGCCCCGCCAAGTTCTTTTGGAAGATGTGGGGCAACCCATCCTTTTTTATAAAGAGTTTTATGCCATTTAATCATTAAATCAAGATCCATGGTGCTTCCACCAAGGGTCTTATCCCGTACTTCCGGCGGAACATTTTCCAGCAGCCAATCCTTAATTTCTTTGCGAAACCTCTCTTCATCTTCTGAATATGATGCTTTCATCTTATTTTATAACCCCTTGAATCAATAACCCATCAAAGATGCGTACCGTTTTTGATGGTAGCCAGCGTCACCAAAAAGGACATCAGTAACCTTTGCCCTTTTTATAAAAAGGCTTATGTCGGATTCATTTGTAAATCCGAATGCGCCATGGAGCTGCACAGCAGTTTTTGTTATATCCAGATAAGCAGAGGAGCATTTTGCCTTTGCCGTTGATATAACCTGCCTTTTTCCCTTTATATTCTCAGCAATCGACGCAGTGGCGTAATATACCGACGACAGGGCTAGCTCTTTCTGAATAAACATATCAGCAGCCTTGTGCTGTGTTGCCTGAAAAGAACCTATGGGCTTTCCAAACTGAATTCTATCCGTAAGATGTCTCACTGTGATATTTAAGGCGGTCTCCATACCACCGGCCATTTCAGCACAAAGACCAATAGTTGCCTGATCAACAGCTTCAGCCAAAATCGAGTGCCCTTTATCCTGGATACCAATTATATCATCACATGAAACCTGCACATTGTCCAGGTCAAAAATAGCGGCATTACGCCCGTCCATTGTTTTAAGGGGAGTAATTTTAAGCCCTTCAGCCTTTTCCGGAAGGATAAATAGAGTTATCCCCTCCCCATCGGAAATCCCTTTTGATGTACGTGCTGAAATAATAAATTTATCAGCGGCACAACCGTCTGTGACAAATATTTTTTTCCCTGAAATAGAAAAGCCCTGATCATTTTTTACAGCCCTGGTTGTACAATATCTGGTATCATAGCCCCCCCCATCTTCCAGATATGCCAGTGCCATAAAAAGTTTTCCTTCACAAATAAGAGGAAGGATTTCTTCTTTCTGCTCGTCGCTGCCACCCATTAAAACCAGATTCCCCCCAAGGAGAACTGTGGAAATCCATGGCTCAGGAAGAAGGCCCTTGCCAAATTCTTCAAGGAGAACCATTACATAGCTAAAATCCATCCCTGAACCGCCAAATTCTTCCGGAAAAATCAAGCCCATCCAGTCAAGACGAGCCATCTTTTTCCAAATTTTTTTTGTATACCCCAGGGGATCTTTTTTTAATTCGCGGACCCGATCAAAAGGGTTTTCCTTTTTAATAAAGTGTGCAACGCTCTCCCGCAGCATTTTATGCTCTTTTGTAAGCTCCAGATCCATTAATGTACCTATACTATAGATTTCCATATAACCGATCTCTGAAAATCCATATCTTATTGTTTTTAACAGTAGTGTCCGGATAGAAAGTTGCAAAAAAATACCGAACACCACTGTATTTTTACATAATAATCAAAAAAGAATCATTGATTATTTCATGTTAAGTTTAGTTCTGGTTTTGAGGTAAGTCTCATAATTTCCCTCTCCAAATTTCGTAAAATCAGGATCTCTTTTCTCAAAAAATGCTGACTGGGCCTCTTTCTGCTCGTCACTGTTCATAAAGGCAGGGAACATAGTTTTTTGCAGATCTCCAGCATTATCGTACCTCATATTGTTAAACTCCTGATCAAAACTGGCCTTTAACATCTGGATACAGGTGGGGCTCTTTGCCAGGATATCAATACACCAGGAGTCAACTTCTTCATCTATTTTATCAAGGGGAACAACCGAATTAACCAGACCCATTTTAAGAGCTTCATCAGCGCTGTAGCGCCTGCAGAGCATCCACATTTCTCTGGCTTTTTTTGCTCCAAGAACCCTGATGGCATACTGTATCGGCCATCCTGTGGCAGGACTTCCCACTTTGGGTCCATTTTGTGCAAACCTGGCATTATCAGCGGCAATGGTGAAATCACAGCAATATGCCAAATGGTTACCACCACCTACACACCACCCTTTAACAACAGCAATTATAGGTTTTTTACAAGATACTATAAAATCGTTGCACTGGAAAAAAATTTTATCTTCAAATTCACCATCGGCCTCAGCTCCCACATCACCCCCTGTGCAAAAAGCCTTTTCGCCGGTACCTGTTAAAATAACAACCCCTATGGAAGGATCTGCATTAATATCATATATGCATTCCCATATATGGCGAATTGTTGTCCCTGTAAAAGAATTCATCGCCTTGGGCCTGTTAATCGATATTTTTGCAACTCCCCCTGCCCCAATATATTTTTTTTCGTAGATCACGTCGTCATACTCGTATCCTTCAACTTCTTTCCATTCCTTATAATTTGGTATGGCCATAATTTACTCCTTTAATTTGGTTAACATTGTTATTAATGCAATATTTTAGGTACCCCAAGGGGCCCCGCAAGTAAGGGTCCCTTGCAATTACTTATCTTTTCCAAAAAAATATTTAACGGCAAATGTAAATCCCGTAGGGGCAATCCCTTGTGGTTGCCCGTTTCTTCAAGATATAATTATTTACAGCTCCATTCTCTTAGCTATAATCTGCCGCATAATCTCATTTGTCCCGGCAAAAATAGGCATTATCCGCATATCACGAAAATAACGGCTCACCGGATCTTTTTCCAGCATTCCCAAATTTCCATATATATCAAGACACCCGTTAGACACCCTGTTAACCATTTCAGCTGTCCAGAATTTAGCCATGGAGGTCTCCGTAACAACATCGTTTCCTTCCATATGCTCGGCAAGCAACTTTTCAAGAAATGTCCGTCCCAGTGTTAAATCTGTGGTCATTTCCACCAGAGAAAACTGGTTCGACTGGGAGTTTGGAACAGATTTTCCCTTACCTGAATTCTCTTTGTAAAATTTAATAGTACGTTTAAGCAGATATTCTGCAGCACCCACAGAGAAGATGGAGACCATTAACCGTTCCTGCTGAAGTTTTTGCATGAGCATCTGGAAACCTCCCCCCCTTGTTCCGATCAGATTCTCCTTTGGAATACGGCAATCAGTAAAAAAAAGTTCAGAAGTATCCTGGCTGTACATCCCCAATTTATCAAGCTTTTTTCCTTTTTCAAAACCAGGAGTCCCCTCTTCAACCAGGCATATGGATATCCCTTTATAGGGGTTATCAACAGCAGGATCACGGAAAGCAACAACAGCCAGGCCGCAGTTAATGCCATTGGTAATAAATGTTTTAGATCCATTTAAAACAAGTTCATTCCCATCATCTTCCATGGTGGCTGATATGCTGGCAACATCACTTCCTGCCCCAGGCTCAGATATTACAATGGCGGTTATTATATCCCCTGAAACACATCCTGGGAGATATTTTTGTTTTAGTTTTTCAGATGCAAAGGTATTAAGATACGGCACAACAATATCGCTGTGCGTGGAAGGTCCCATCCCAAAATGGTGGGTTTTAACAAGCTCATCAGCCACGATATATGCATGGATAAAATCATGGCCGGGCCCTCCGTATTCAGGGGAAATAGTTGTGCATAAAAATCCCTCTTCACCCAGACGTTTCCAAGCACTTTTGGGCATGATTCTTTCTTTTTCCCATTGTTCCACACTCGGAATGACTTCTTTATTCATAAAATCGTGAACGCGATTACGAAACTGTTCATGCTCTTTGGTGTAATTTAATATTTCCATAGAAGTAACATTTACTTTAAATTAAGATTATAACATACATAAAATACTATAATATGACATATTTGATTAAAAAAATTAATAAAAACAAAAAAAGGTTTCATTAACTCACAACATAAATTTTTTTGCAATATTTTTTTTGCAATATTTTTTTTTTTAAGATATGTTACAAAAATATACACAATCTATAAGTACGTATAGTCCCTGGACGTCCTGAAAAAATAAACAAAAATTGTAATTATTCAGCGAATATGTACGGTAGCAGGTATAATCTGATTAAACCTGTTGCATGCCTTAAATCAGCGACTATGAATAGTTACAAAAAAATTTAAGATCAAAATATACAGTGAAATTTTAAATAGTAATTAACCACTTTAGGCGCCTTTAAACAGATTGGAGCAAGGGTAATTATAACCCCTTGCAACACTCAAACAACCGTTTGTTATAACAAAAAAAAATGAAAAAATTATGACAATCTCACAAAATATCACAAATATGATCAAATCATCTTCCTGGATACGAAAGATGTTTGAAGAAGGGACGTCCCTTAAAGCAAAATACGGAGCAGAAAAAGTATACGATTTTTCCCTGGGAAATCCAAATATTGAACCCCCTGAAAAATTTCAAAAAGCACTCAAAAAGACCATAACAGATTCAGCAGCCGGTTTCCACGCATATATGCCGAATACCGGATACCCCGATGTACGGGCATCTGTTGCTGATTATCTGCGTGGGGAGCAGAAGATAAATATTTGCGGGGATGATATTATCATGACCTGCGGTGCAGCCGGTGCTATTAATGTTATATTAAAGGCAATTCTCGATCCCGCAGATGAAGTCATAACTCCTGCCCCGTTTTTTGTTGAGTATAATTTTTACGTGACCAACCATGGCGGAATATTAAAAACAGTCCCATCAAAAGAAGATTTCACCCTTGATATTGACGCAATGGGGGATGCAATAACATCAAAAACCAAGGCTGTTATCCTTAATTCACCCAATAATCCCACTGGTCAGGTCTATTCTGAAAAAAGCCTCATCAATCTTGGTGAACTTTTAAAATCTGCAGGTGAAAAATATAACAGAACCATCTATATTATATCTGATGAACCCTACAGAAAGATAATATATGATAATTTGAAGCTTCCATCCATATTTAATTGTTATCCTGAGAGCTTTATTGCAACTTCATACTCCAAAGATCTTTCCATTCCAGGGGAAAGAATCGGTTATATAGCTGTATCCCCGGAAGCCTCTTTTAAAGATAATCTCTTGCAGGGGATGGCCCTTGCAAACAGAATATTAGGGTTTGTAAACGCCCCTGCTTTAATGCAAAGGGTAATAGGGTCAATACAGGGAGCAAGTGTTGATATATCCGCCTATGCCAGAAAAAGGGACATTTTATGTAATGGCCTGGAAGGTTACGGATATGAATTTATAAAACCTGCAGGGGCATTTTATCTTTTCCCCAAAACCCCCATTGACGATGTGGAGTTTGTCAGACTGCTCCAAAAAGAATTAATTTTAACCGTACCTGGAAGCGGTTTTGGCAGACCAGGTCATTTAAGAATAGCCTTTTGTGTGGATGATGATACAATAATCAACTCCATGCCCGGTTTCAAAAAGGTTATGATGGAAGTTAATAATAGTCACACAAAATAATTATTAATAAAAAAAAAGGTAACAATATGAAGATACTTAAGATTGATCATTTGGGAATTGCTGTTAATAGTATTGACCAGGGAAAAAATTTCTGGACGGAAATTTTAGGTCTTACCCATGAATTTTCTGAAACTGTGGAAGATCAAAAGGTTACAACAGGTTTTTTCCCCATAGGCGAAAGCGAAGTGGAACTCCTTGAATCCACATCTCCAGAAGGTCCCATAGCCAAATATATTGACAAAAAGGGTGAAGGGATACAACATGTTGCTTTTAGAGTTGAAAATATCGAAGAAGCCCTGGCAGAATTAAAGGAAAAAGGGGTGAGACTGATTGATGAAAAACCAAGAAAAGGGGCAGGGGGCGCTTTAATAGCATTCCTCCATCCAAAAGCAACAAACGGTGTGCTTGTAGAGCTGTGTGAAAAAAAATAAGGGACAAGACTCCTGCTTTTCATAAGGGTTCGCTCAAAAATAAATTAGCAATTTTAAGTATTGAGGCGCCTGGCTGGCAAGGCTCGAAAACGCAGGAATATCAAGATATTTATGCGCTTTCGGAACGCAGCAAGGCAGGATGCATCGGCGCTTAAAATGTAAAGTTATTTTTGAGCGAGCCCTAAATTACATCCAATATAAATAAAATAATTACGTTATATGATATAAGGTTTTGAAAAATTGATTTTGGCAATACAGGAAATAATGCAGCCAGAAATAATTTTTTCAAAGCCTACAGTATATTTGTTAAGGAGAATATTATGTCAGATCATTCAAAAAAACAAAAATGGGCGGAACTTGCCGCAAAAGAATTAAGGGGAAAACCCCTTGAATCTTTAGACTGGGAAACAGCCGAAGGAATAACTGTAAAGCCACTTTATACGGCAGAGGATCTTGAAAAAATAGAAGGTTCAAACTCTCTGCCTGGATTCGAGCCTTATATACGCGGCCCAAAAGCTACCATGTATGCGGGGAGACCATGGACAATACGTCAATACGCAGGCTTTTCAACTGCAAAGGAATCGAATGCTTTTTACAGAAAAAATCTGGCAGCCGGTCAAAAAGGACTCTCCATAGCATTTGACCTGGCCACACACCGGGGCTATGATTCTGATCATCCCAGGGTAGTCGGAGATGTTGGAAAAGCCGGAGTTGCAGTTGACTCAATAGAAGATATGAAAATTCTTTTTGACCAGATACCCTTGGACAAGATGTCTGTTTCAATGACCATGAATGGAGCTGTTTTACCTATTCTGGCATCTTATATTGTGGCGGCCGAGGAAGAAAATGTCTCCCAGGATAAACTTGCCGGAACAATTCAAAATGATATTTTAAAAGAGTACTTAACCCGTAATACTTATATATATCCGCCGACTCCTTCAATGAGAATCGTCTCTGATATTATTGGATACTGCTCTAAGAATATGCCCAAATATAATACCGTGAGCATAAGCGGTTATCATATAATGGAAGCCGGGGCAA
Organism: uncultured Desulfobacteraceae bacterium; assembly: GCA_964572105.1. Taxonomy (GTDB): domain Bacteria; phylum Desulfobacterota; class Desulfobacteria; order Desulfobacterales; family BuS5; genus DAOWMW01. The sequence continues at coordinate 7,634 of CAZNFB010000010.1, read as the reverse complement.
ATTCTGTTTTGCAAACTGCTTTTACACTTGCAGACGGGCTTGAATATGTCAACGCAGCCATAAGTGCAGGTCTTGACATAGATGCTTTTGCACCGCGGCTCTCCTTTTTCTTTGGAATAGGAATGAATTTTTTCATGGAAATTGCCATGCTGAGAGCCGCCCGTTTTCTCTGGGCTGAGACAATAGCAAAATTCAATCCTAAAAATGCCAAATCAGCCATATTAAGAACCCATTGCCAGACTTCCGGCTGGAGCCTTACAGAGCAGGACCCATACAATAATGTAATTCGTACCACACTGGAGTGCCTTTCTGCTGTACTTGGAGGGACCCAGTCATTACATACCAACTCCTTTGACGAAGCTGTGGGACTCCCCACGGATTTTTCCGCCAGAATAGCCAGAAACACCCAGATCATAGTTCAGGAAGAATCCCAGGTATGCCGTGTAATTGATCCCCTTGGAGGTTCCTATTATATTGAATCCCTGACCAACAGCATAATCCAGGGCGCAAAAAAAATAATGAAGGAGATCGAAGAGTTAGGGGGTATGGCAAAAGCCATAGAGTCGGGTATGCCCAAGATGAGAATAGAAGAATCAGCCGCAAGAAAGCAGGCCCGTATAGATATGGGCAAAGATGTGATTGTGGGGGTTAACAAGTACAAACTGGAAAAAGAGGATGCCCTTGATGTTCTTGAAATATCCGGTGCAGTTCGTGATGAACAGGTGGCAAGACTCAAAGAAATTAAGGCAAAACGGAATTCCGCCGCAGCTGCAAAGGCCCTGGAACATGTAACAAATTGTGCAGAATCTGGCGGAAACCTCCTTGAAGCCTGTGTACCGGCTGTGAGAGCCAGGGCAACTGTTGGTGAAATTTCAGATGCTCTTGAAAAAGTATTTGGACGTTTTGTTGCCACCACCCAGTGTATTTCAGGTGTCTATTCTTCGGAATATGGTGATGATGAAGCAATAGTATCCCTTCAGAAAAGAACTGAACAGTTCATGGAAAAAAATGGGAGAAGACCAAGAATACTTATGAGCAAAATGGGGCAGGACGGTCATGATCGGGGAGTTAAAGTCGTGGCCACAGCATTTGCAGATCTCGGTTTTGATGTGGATATCAGCCCCATGTTCCAGACCCCTGAAGAAGCAGCCAAAATGGCTGTGGAAAACGATGTACATGTGGTGGGTGCTTCAAGCCTTGCAGCAGGCCATAAAACCCTTATACCTCAGCTTGTCAGTGCCCTTGAAAAAGAAAATGCGGGTAATATTAAAGTCGTAGTGGGGGGGGTAATACCTCCGGCTGATTATGATTTCCTTTCCCAAGCCGGAGCTTCAGGAATATTCGGACCGGGAACACCGATTACAGAATCTGCAAATGCTGTTTTAAATGCCATAGAAAAGGCTGCCTGATGCAGGACGATTATCAGTACTATGCAGATGGTGTGCTTGCCCGCAACAATCGAGCCCTGGCAAAGACAATTACCCTTATTGAAAGTTCTTTGCCTGCTCACCATAAACTTGCCCAGTCCATACTTAACCGCCTTGCCTCTTATGCCGGCAAGGCGGTACGTATCGGTATCACCGGAGTCCCAGGGGTCGGAAAAAGTACCTTTGTAGAAAGCTTTGGAATGTACCTCATTAAAAAGGGATACAGGGTTGCTGTACTGGCAATAGATCCTTCCAGCACAAGAACCGGTGGAAGTATACTGGCAGACAAGACCCGCATGGAAAAACTGGCGGTTGATAAAATGGCTTTTATAAGGCCGTCCCCCTCTGGAGGAACCCTTGGAGGTGTGGCCAGGAAAACTAGGGAAGCCATAATCCCATGCGAAGCAGCAGGTTACGATGTGATCATTGTGGAGACCGTGGGTGTGGGCCAGTCTGAAACCACAGTGGCGTCCATGGTCGATTTTTTTCTGGTTCTGATGATTGCAGGGGCCGGAGACGTTCTCCAGGGAATTAAAAAAGGGGTTCTGGAGATTGCCGATACCCTGGTAATCAACAAAGCAGATGGAGATAATCTGCAAAAGGCAAAAATGGCCAAAAAAGAGTATGAAACCGCGTTTCATCTTTTAAGGCCGATTTCTGCAAGCTGGCAACCTCCTGTTTTAACCTGCAGTGCCCTTGAATCCACCGGATTAGGGGAGATATGGGATATTATTTTAAAACACAGGGAAAAATTGACCGAAACCGGGGAGTTTCAGCTAAAGCGAAAAGACCAGTCTGTATCCTGGATGCGGTCTCTTTTGGAAGAAGGGATTAAAAACAGGTTTTATCAGAATAGTAATGTAAAAAAAATGCTCCCGCAAATCACGAGAGAGGTGGAAAAAGGGACGATTACACCCACCTCGGCGGCTCTTAAGCTCCTTATGGCAGAAAATTGCCAAACTTGATAATCTTAAAATATATACAAAAACGAATTAGACGAAAGGAATAAATAATGGGGATTACCGAGGATAAAATCAACGATTTCAAAGAAAGATCAAAAAAAATATTGGAAATGGGCGGACAAAAAGCTGTTGAAAAGCATAAGGCAAAAGGAAAGCTCACCGCAAGAGAAAGGCTCGATTATTTTTTCGATCCAGGAACATTTCATGAAGTAGATATGTTTGTAAAGCATCACTGCTCAAATTTTGGAATGGGAAAAGTTGAAATACCTGCAGATGGCGTAATAACAGGCCACGGGCTTGTGAACGGAAGGCATGTATTTGCATTTGCGCAGGATTTTACAGCACGGGCAGGAAGCCTTGGAGAGATGCACGCAAAAAAAATATGCAAGGTTATGGATCTGGCATTAAAGGCGGGAGTCCCCTTTGTGGGTCTAAACGATTCAGGGGGAGCCAGAATACAAGAAGGTGTGGAAGCCCTTTATGGCTATGGAGAGATTTTTTTTAGAAATTCCGCTGCCTCGGGAACAATTCCCCAGCTTTCGGCTATTATGGGACCCACAGCCGGAGGTGCTGTCTATTCTCCTGCAATGACAGATTTTGTTTTCATGGTAAAAGATTCCAGCTATATGTTCATAACCGGCCCCGCAGTTATTAAATCTGTCACAGGGGAAGATATTTCTTTTGAAAAACTGGGTGGAGCAATGACCCACAATGAAAAGAGTGGTGTCGCCCAATTTGCCTGTGAAAATGATGAGGAGACGCTGGATCAGATTAAAACCCTTCTTTCCTATATCCCTTCAAACAATATGGAAGATCCCCCAATTGTTGAAACCGGTGACAGCCCCGACCGGACATCTCCTGAACTCGATACAATTATTCCGGATCGTCCCACCCGAGCCTATGACATGAAAAAAGTCATAAGCTCCATAGTTGATAATGGTGAATTTTTTGAATCCCACAAACATTTTGCAAAAAATATTCTAACATGCTTTGCAAGATTAAATGGAAGATCCATTGGAATCATTGCAAACCAGCCTAAATTCATGGCGGGATGCCTTGATATTGATGCTTCTGATAAAGCCACACGTTTTATCCGTTTTTGTGATGCTTTTAATATACCCATGCTCACCATAGCAGATGTACCTGGATATCTTCCGGGAAGTGCCCAGGAATGGGGGGGAATTATCAGGCACGGCGCAAAACTCCTCTGGTGTTATTCAGAAGCAACTGTTCCAAAACTTCTCCTTGTAACACGTAAAGACTACGGAGGATCTTATCTTGCCATGTGTTCCAAGCACCAGGGAGCAGATTTTGTCTATGCATGGCCCACTGCTGAAATTGCTGTTATGGGTGCCGCAGGAGCTGCCAATGTAATCCATGCAAAGGAAATCAAAAATGCAGATGACCCTGAAGCAAAACGGGCGGAAAAGATAAAAGAATATGACGAGCTTTTTTCAAATCCCTACTGCGCTGCATCAAGCGGACATATTGATGCGATTATTTTACCCAGCGAAACCAGAACACACCTGATAAACGCTCTGGAAGTAATGTCCACCAAGCGTGAAACAAGACCGCCCAAAAAACATGGAAATATCCCCATGTAACATCTTAAAATAATGCCTGAAGGAAACTCTGCCAATTTTCCTTCGGGCACTACATGTGAAGCAAAACCGCAAGCAGATGATTATACATCAGTAATTTATTGAAAAAATACACATTACAAGCTGCAGCCGGGAGATTGAATGGAAAAAAACAAAAAAATGATTGCCGCAGTATCTGCGGTGGTAAATTATATAAAAAATGAAGAAGATCAAATGCGGATGCAGGCCGCAAATCCTGTAATTGCCGCAGGACAGTTTCAGTCCGCGCCTCTGGCCCCTGTAAAAATATGGGGCATGAACGGCCGGATGTCAATGATGCAGATTCGCAACCTTATGCAAGTCAAAGCATTTCATAGTTTTTAGTATTATTTTTAAAAGATGGAGGTAAAAAAATTTATGGACTCACATTACCAGGTGGATACCAAGAAGGTTGAGTATGGTAAAAACAGGGAAAAAGCAAAAAATCCGATAAAAATCATGGATCTTACCCTCCGGGATGGTCATCAATCTTTGTTCGCCACAAGGGGGAGAACAGAAGACATGATCCCCGTGGCAGAGCTGATGGATGAAGTCGGATTCTGGGCTGTGGAAACATGGGGCGGAGCAACTTTCGACACAATGCACCGTTTTTTAAATGAAGACCCATGGGAGAGAATCAGAACCCTGAAAAGGTATTTTAAAAAAACCCCCTTTTCAATGCTTTTGCGAGCCCAAAACCTGGTGGGCTACAGAAATTATGCTGATGATCTTGCCCGCGCTTTTGTTGAAAGATCAGCAGAAAACGGAATGGATATTTTTCGAACCTTTGATGCCTTAAATGATTACAGAAATTTTGAAACTGTTGTTCCCGTAATAAAAGAGTTTGGAAAACATTTTCAGGGTTGCATATGCTACACAATGACGGAACCCCGTCTGGGGGGAGATGTTTACAATCTCGATTATTTTGTCAACAAAGCAAAAGACCTTGAAAAAATGGGAGCAGACAGTATATGCATTAAAGATATGGCCGGACTCATAGCCCCCTATGATGCCTTCGCTATTATCAAAGCATTAAAGGAATCCGTAACTGTACCTATTCACCTTCACAGCCATTTTACATCTGGTCTTGCGTCCATGTCCCATTTAAAAGCAGTGGAAGCAGGTGTTGACATTCTGGACACATGCATGTCCCCATATGCTTACAGAACCTCCCATCCGGCAATTGAGCCCCTTGTTATGGCCCTTTTGGGAACAAACAGAGATACAGGCTTTGACATAAAGCATCTGGCTGAAATCAATGAAATTCTGGAAAAAGAAATCGTGCCGAAATACAGGCACCTTTTAAACGAAACCAAACTCTCTATTATAGATATTAATGTTCTTCTCCATCAAACACCTGGAGGAATGCTTTCTAATCTCGTTAATCAGTTAAGGGATATGGATGCCCTGGACAAACTGGACAAGGTTTTTGAAGAACTTCCAAGAGTGAGAAAGGAACTGGGGCAGATTCCCCTTGTAACCCCCACAAGTCAGATCGTTGGAGTTCAGACAGTTAACAATGTTCTGTTTGACGATGAGAACGAACGCTACAAGATGATAACAGGCCAGGTCAAAGATCTTTGCTACGGTCTTTATGGTAAAACCGCGGTTCCCATAGATCCGGATGTTCAAAAAAAGGCTCTAAAGGGATATCCAAGGGGGGAAGAACCGATCACATGCAGGCCGGCGGAAGTACTTGAACCGGAGCTTGAAAAGGCAAAAGAAGAAATAGGGAGCCTTGCAGCAGATAAGGATGACCTTATCCTTTATGCTCTGTATCCTGTTACAGGAAAGAAATTTTTAAACTGGAAGTACGGCAAAGAAGAACCACCCAAAGAAGTTAAACCAAGAACACTTGAAGAAGCAAAAAAAGAGATGGAGCTTGTTGCCAAGGCAAAGGCGGGTGAGCTTATTGAAAAGGTTGAAAAAGATATTCCGGGAAAAAGCGCAAACACCCGGACATTTAATGTTTTTGTTGATGATGACCATTTTGAAGTCCAGGTTGATGAGCCAGGCGGGTCTCCGGTAATAACAGGAGTATATCCGGCACAGCCGGCACCTCAACCGATCCAGGCAGCGGCTCCGGTACAGCAAAAAACACCCACCCCCCAATCTGGAAAATCAAAATCTTCCGAGCCAACAGCTGCGGGTACAAGACTTGTCGCACCCATGCCGGGCTTAATAGTAAAGCTGGAAAAAAAGCTGGGAGATACCCTGGAAAAAGGGGATACTGTTTTGATTTTAGAAGCCATGAAAATGGAAAATGCGCTTCCATCACCTGTGGCCGGGACAATCAAAGAGATACTTTGTGAAGTTGGAGATAATGTGGCAAAAGGTGATATTCTGTGCGTTATAGAATAAAAAAAGTGGAAAAATATTATGAAGATACACGAATACCAGGCAAAAGAGCTATTCAAAAAGTATAAGGTACCCATCCCTGAAGGGAATGTCTCCTTTAATCCGGATGACGCAAAAACAGCCGCTGAAAAACTTGGCGGATTTCCTGTTGTTGTTAAGGCCCAGATCCATGCAGGGGGCCGGGGAAAAGGTGGTGGTGTAAAGCTTGCCGGATCCCTTGATGAAGTCGAAAAAACAGCCTCGGAAATTTTAGGCATGACCCTTGTCACACACCAGACAGGGCCAGAGGGGAGGCTTGTTAAAAAAGTTCTCGTGGAGCAGGGCCTTAACATAGTAAAGGAACTTTATTTAAGTATTATTCCGGACAGACAAACAGCCAGCAACGTGATCATGGCAAGTGAAGCTGGAGGAATGGATATTGAAGAGGTAGCTGAAAAAACACCTGAAAAGATTATCAAGGTTCCCATAGATCCCCTTTTGGGAATTCAGCCCTACCATTTACGGGCAGTTGCTTATGGCCTTAATCTTCCTGCGCCCATTATAAAACAGTTTTCAGGAATGCTCAAAAATCTGTATAATCTTTTCATTGATTATGACTGTTCCCTTCTTGAGATAAATCCCCTGGTGATTACAGAAGATGATACGGTTGTCGCCCTTGACGCCAAAATGGATATAGATTCAAATGCTCTCTATCGTCATAAGGATATTCTTGAATACCGTGATTTTGATGAGGAAGATCCCCTTGAAGTTGAAGCTTCGAAATATAACCTGAATTATATCAACTTAGGGGGCGCAGGTAATGTGGGAAATATGGTCAACGGTGCCGGACTGGCCATGGCCACCATGGATATAATCATGCTTGCCGGAGCAAAACCTGCCAATTTTCTTGATGTAGGGGGCGGAGCAGATGCTGAAATGGTGGAAAACGGATTCAAGATTCTTCTCAGCGATAAAAATGTTAAAGGAATACTAATAAATATTTTTGGAGGGATATTGCGTTGTGACGTCCTTGCAAAAGGGGTTGTTCAGGCCGCTGAAAAAACAGGGATTAATATCCCTATTGTTGTCAGGATGGAAGGAACCAACGTTGAAGAGGGACGCAAGATACTTGCAGATTCCGGACTTAACCTGACCACGGCAAAGGACATTAAGGATGCCGCACAAAAAATAGCAGCATTTGTAAACGCTTAAACTTTGTACTTCATGCGATAGGTAAGGAACGGAGATGAAATAAGTTGAGCAGAAATAGCGCAGGATTTTGGCTCATA
>CAZNFB010000009.1:11333-25667 GCA_964572105.1 uncultured Desulfobacteraceae bacterium | reverse complement strand
AGTAGGTCGCTGCCGGAAATTTTTTTTATAACCCGGAATTAATTAATATTAATTCCGGGTTATTTTTTTTTTAGGTTTTTAAAAAAATAATAACCCTTCCTGCTACGATTAATTTAATCCCTTGACCAGGGCCCCCCATTTTTGTAAATTCTGTGAGATAAAGTCTATGACCTGTTGGTGAGTTTTATGACCATTTCCTTCTACAACAACAGGTTCGCCAAACTTGACATAAAGTTTTTTGTTTGTGTCGACGGTTCCTATCTCTTTAATAATCTTCCCATTACTTAGAAAATCTGTTTTCAATGCAACAGGGATAACGGGTACCTTGGCTCTTTTCGCCAACTTGATACCCAGCGAATTAAAGGAAGATACGTCAAAGTCCATACTCCTGGTCGTCTGTGGAAAAATTATGATTGAACAACGTTTGTTTTCAAGTAAATAAGAACCTTCAGTGATTACTTTTTTAAAATCTTTTCTGGGGTTTTGCCTGCTGACTGTAATATGATTTATTGATTTTAAAATTGTACCAAAAAAAGGATATTCAAGGAGATCTTCTTTAAGGACAAATGCAATTTCGGAAAAAGCAAGGGTAATACTAGGGAGTATAAACGTATCGATCATACTCATATGATTAGCAATATAAACAAATGGTCCGTTTTTTTTTCTTATTTCTTCCAGCCCCGAGATATGAACACTTCCCCCTATGGACTCTATAATGTTTATTACGTCTACAGCAGATTCTGCGAAAATGTTATCGTCAAAACCCCCTTTTTTGGCCAATCTGCTTTTATCAAAGATGAATGTTAAAAGTTTGACGTAATATAAAAGAGTTGTCCATGCCGGGATGTTGACAGGAAGAAGGTGAGGGTTTTTTTTTGTCTCATAACCGGACAAGTGTTCAAGAGTATTCCAAAATTGCTTTTTATTCATAATAAATTAAGGTGGCAGGTGTTTTATAGATTGTAATTTTAAATTTTGCTTTAATGGTTTTTAAAAAAGTTTTTGATTCTATTCCAGCAGTTTTGCGAGATTAATCCGTGCAAAATCGATTTTAGGATCTATGGACAAAGCTATTTTATAGTACTGAACGGCCTTTTTTTTCTCGCCAAGTTCACGGTAATTTGAAGCGATATTTGCATAATTTATTCCGGAGCTTGGATCCATATCAAGAATTTTTTGAAAACAATTAATGGCATCTTGATATTTATGTAATTTGAAATGGCAAAATCCCATCAGGTTATAAATGTCAGCTCTCTCCTTATCGTACCTTTCTCCCTTTTGAAGTATTACAATTGCTTTTTTGTATTCTCCCATATCTTTGAGGCAAGAACCCATGTAAGAGTATATAGTAGGGATATCTTCCGGTGTCGGTTCCAGGTCGATGGCCTGCTTTAAGAAACTTAAAGCTTTGTCAGGATCGCCAATGTCCATATGGCATAAACCAAGATAAAATCTTATATAGTATTTCCCGGGTAATATTTTCTCGGCTTGTATCAATTGATTGATTGCATTAACCGCGTTGTTGTTTTCGTATATAAGCTTGGCAGAGAACATGCCGACACTGGTTGCGGCTGCACGTTCTCTGAAATGTGCTCCTGGGATAATTGTATAAAACGCTGGGACTTCTAATTGTGGATGCATGGTATCTATAACGAACACTTCCATATTTTTTTTACGAAGTGCGGATAATAGATTAATTATTTCGATTTTAATATTATTATTTGACAGATCAGGAAGAGTTTTGATCTCTTTTTTATCTTTAACATCAATTATAAAATTTGCATCATCGATTGTTTTGATTTTCGGAAGTCCACTTGCTACATAATTCGAACCGGTATTAAAATCCCCAGCTAACTGGGCAGTTTCTGCGAGTGCACGACTTAATGCTTTATCAGGGCAGGGGGTTGTTCCTGCTGTCCATACTATTTCACTTGTTTTGTAAACTGTGGAAGGGTCATATGCTAAAACACTGATTGTGGGTATTCCGGTCTCCAGCGAAAAATCAGAAACATATAGTTTGATTCCTGCTTTTTTATATTTTTTAAGCATATTTTGCACCAGGGGGTCTTCTGATGATTCTGCCTGAATTGCAGGTGCTTTGATTTTTTTTCTGCTTATTATAGCACAAACATGTCTTTCCACAATTTCACAAATTCCCTGGCAAATAGCTTCTTCAGGGCAGTTACCTGCAGATGGCCCGTTGAATTCATTAATCGCAAAAAACCAGTCAAAGGGGATTAGAGTCTTTTTGTCTTCACTAAGGTTATATCCCTGTGTCCATTTTAAATTAAGGTTTTCAAATATTGTTTTAGCACGGTCAAGATCCTTTGACGAATCGTGAACTGATTTTGCAATCATTTCAAATGGAATTGCTTTATCTTTTAAGTTTGATTGATTTTCTATTAAAAAGTTGTCAGGGTTTTTGACAAAATTAAAAAAACTGAATCGTTCGGCCAATTCCATAAGGGCACTTGCTTTTGCCTGATGCGGGGTGGCGCCTTTCCCCATCTGTTTTTTTGTGCCTGTACAAGAGATCGCATCTTTGCCGCAATAACTGAAATAGACAGGTATATCCAGCCTCCCGTTGTCTATTCTTTCAGTGCTTCTAAGAATATCCAGATCTATCTGTGATAATTTTTTTAAAAATCTTGTAACAGTCTCTTTAGGGTGTAATATTTTGTCTTGATCACTGGTGCAGGATTTTACTGCATCTTTAAGTCGAATTTTATTGCTCATAGTTGTTTTGCTAAAATTTTGTTAAAACAGAGTCAACCGCTCTTTGAGCGAGTAAAAAACTTTGATTCTTGCACAATAAAAGAAAAAAAGAGATGGCATGGGAAATATCTTTTTCCTATTCATTATCGGATAATGAATAGTATTAAAAAAAGTAATTGATTAACGTGAATATATCAATGATCAACAATATTTACAATCAAAAAATAAATGGGAAATTCGTTTAAATAAGAAAAAGCCTGTTAATTGTTTGAGAACTTACTCATGGGATAGAATTACTGAAATTTATAATAAAAAGTCTTGACATCAACGTGGGAATGGTATATTTTTTTTAAAAATTTTGCTCGCATAAACCTACCAAACTTGATAGCATCCTTGAAAGATGTTCTCCTAATCTCAACCGAAACAGAGCGTGAAATGTTCATTTGATGTGTAAATAGAATTTTTTAAGGATTTCGTTAAAATAGCCTCCTTAAGAATTTGTAATATATAAATTGCTGTGAGTCGTACGCTATTTTTCAAGGCCTCGGAGAGAATATCTATTTGTATCTTCTAAGTTTATCAAAATAATTCATATTATCCTGCTGTTATAGGTATGGGACAAGTCTGAAGATCATAAAACGATGTATTAATTCAAATATTATTTTTCGTTTTGCTTTTTAACTTGTAATTATGACATCATGGGGTTTGAATGCAGGGGTACGTTTCCAAATTAATATTGCAAAGTAATTATTTATAAATGCTGAATAATCCATCTATAGATCGTTACATAAATAATTTCACTACGTTATCGGTCGCCTCTCTATATTATTATAATGTGCCTTCCACCCCTCCGGCTTTGTGCCAGGTTTTAAAATAGGGTTATTTTCTGATAATCTATATTATAAACGTATGAATTGTAATGTTACTTATAAAACGGACTGTTATTCAAAGGGAAATATACTACAGTTTCTGTTAACAAACTTTCAAAGACCGATTTAAAAATTTATTCTGCGTAAAATCTTTTCTGAATAGTCCTGATAGTTTCGTATTAAATCCTTTTGACTTAGCTTTCGCCTCTTTATTAAAGGGAATGATAGTTGTGAGACATCAGTTTGTTTTGCTGTTATGCGTATATTTTTTAGCTACCCATGGGAATTTATCTTTTTACACATTTGAGCACTATAAGAGCCTGTTTAAAAATTAGTGACTAAGCAAAAAAGTGGGGAAACAAGAGCCAATTTTCTTGCTTTTTTTTACCGCATAGCAGCGCTATGTAAAAAAAAAGCAAGAAAATTGGGACTATTTCACCCTACCGTTTTTGCAGCCAGTTAATAATTTTTAAACAGGCTCTAAAACGGCTCAAATGTATATGGAAAGTATTTGTCAATTATCATAATCTTCAATTTATTACATTTGCAGGTGATTTTTTAATGAATATAGCAGAACTTAAAGAAAAAAAATTTGGTGAGCTCACCGTGATGGCTAAGGATTTTAATGTTCCTGGTGCAGCCGGAATGAAAAAGCAGGAACTTATGTTTGCCCTGCTAAAGGCTCAAATAGAAAAAAACGGGATGATATATGGAGACGGAACCCTGGAAATATTACCCGATGGATTCGGCTTTTTACGTTCACCTTTTTCTAATTATCTGCCGGGGCCTGACGATATATATGTTTCCCCTTCTCAGATCCGCCGTTTTAATTTAAGAACTGGTGATGCTGTGTCAGGACAAATACGTAAGCCAAAAGAGACGGAACGATATTTTGCATTACTGAAAGTTGAGGCTGTTAATTTTGAGGATCCTGAGCTTGCCAAGGAAAAAATACTTTTTGACAATCTTACCCCTCTTTATCCTGACAGGAAGATATTATTGGAAAAAGATCCGGCAAATCATTCCGTACGGGTTATAGATCTCATGGCTCCCATAGGGTTTGGCCAGAGGGGGTTGATAGTTTCACCTCCAAGGACGGGTAAAACAATGCTTCTTCAGGCGATTGCCAATAGTATAAGTTCCAATCATAAGGATGCTGTTTTATTCGTGCTTTTAATAGATGAGCGGCCGGAAGAAGTTACTGATATGGCCAGATCCGTTAACGGCGAAGTAATAAGCTCGACATTTGACGAACCATCAGAGCGTCATGTTCAGGTTGCTGAAATGGTGATTGAAAAAGCCAAAAGATTGGTGGAACATAAAAAAGATGTTGTTATTCTTTTGGATAGTATTACCAGGCTTGCCCGGGCTTATAATTCTGTAATACCTCCAAGTGGCAAAATACTTTCCGGTGGAGTCGACTCCAATGCATTACAACGTCCCAAGCGTTTTTTCGGGGCTGCAAGAAATATTGAAGAAGGGGGAAGCCTGACCATCATTGCCACCGCCTTGATTGATACTGGAAGTCGTATGGATGAAGTGATTTTTGAAGAATTTAAAGGGACCGGAAATCTCGAGCTGCAGCTGGATAGAAGGCTTGCAGATAAACGTATATTTCCTGCAATTGATATGAATAAATCAGGTACACGCAAGGAAGAACTTTTATTAGATAAAGATGTCTTAAACAGAGTCTGGATATTAAGAAAAATTCTTTCTTCATTAAATCCAATGGACAGTATGGACTTTTTGCTTGATAAAATAACTGGAACAGATAATAATAAGGATTTTTTAGAATCGATGAATGGATAGTATTTTGAATATAATTTTTTTATGGTTGTCGTAAAGGTTTGAAATTGAATATAGTGGAAGAAATAAATCGACTTTTGCAAAATAGTTAAGATTTTGATAAGGATATTTAATGAAGGCAAATATACATCCCGAATATAAAGAGACAACAATCAGTTGTGCCTGTGGGAACGTTTTTGAAATTGGTTCGACCCGGTCGGATATTAGAGTTGAAATATGTTCACATTGTCACCCGTTTTTTACGGGTAAACAAAAATTACTTGATACTGCCGGTCGTATTGAACGTTTTCGTAAAAAATATGCAAAATTTAATGAAGAGAAATAAGTGAGTTAAAAAGCTGTTTTGTTATGCTGGATAAATTAGATGGAGTAGAAATACGTTTTTTTGAAATAGAAAAGCTTTTGAGTGATCCAAAGACAGTCTCTGATTTGAATCTTTATCAGAAGTTGAGCAGGGAACATGCTGAACTTTCCAAGGTTGTAATTCCCTTTAGAGTTTATAGACAGGTAATGCATGACCTTGATGAGAGCTTTGAACTTTTAAAAGACCCTGATCCTGAGATTAAGGAACTTGCCAAAGGTGAAGTTGCGGCTTTAACCCTGGAGAAAAACAGACTTGAAGAAGAGATGAAACATCTTCTTTTGCCCAATGACCCCAATGATCAAAAAAACATAATACTTGAAATAAGGGCGGGAACCGGCGGTGAAGAGGCAAGCTTATTTGCGGGGGATCTTTTCAGGATGTACTCAAGGTTTGCTGAGAACAGAAAATGGAAGCTTGAAATTTTATCACAAAGCCCAACAGGGCTTGGGGGGTTTAAGGAAGTTATAGCTTTGATTCATGGGAAAGGGGCATACAGCCGTTTAAAGTATGAAAGTGGTACCCATCGTGTTCAGCGTGTCCCTGCAACTGAGGCCCAGGGTAGAATTCATACTTCCGCAGTTACTGTTGCTGTTCTTCCTGAGGCAGAGGATGTTGAACTTCATATTGCACAGAGTGACCTCAAATTTGATGTTTTCAGGTCCACAGGACCAGGAGGACAGAGTGTAAATACAACCGATTCCGCGGTGCGAATTACATATCTTCCCACAAACCTGATCGTTACCTGCCAGGATGAAAAATCTCAATTAAAAAATAAGAACAAGGCAATGAAGGTTCTTCGTGCCAGACTTCTTGATAGTATGATACGTGAGCAGGATGCAGAAAGGTCTAAGGAGCGTAAAAGCCAGATAGGAACAGGTGACAGGAGCGAAAGAATAAGAACCTATAATTTCCCCCAGGGACGTGTAACCGACCATAGGGTGGGAATTACACTTTATAAGCTGGACAGCTTTCTTGCAGGTCAAATTGATGAGATAGTTGATGAGCTCATAGCATATTATCAGACTAAAGCCTTGCAAAATTTAGAAGCGTCAGATGTCAAACGATAGTAAATGGACTGTGCAAAAAATCCTTGATTGGACCACATCTTATTTTAAGTCAAATAATATAGAGGGGCCCAGGTCCTCAGCAGAAATACTTTTAGCTCATGCTCTAAGGATACAGCGGATTGAACTTTATCTGCGTTATGACCAACCCCTTGACAAGGGTGAGCGATCTTCTTTTAAAGAACTTATAAAAAGAAGAATTAACAGGGAGCCTGTGGCCTATATTACAGGGAAAAAAGGATTCTGGTTATTAAATTTTTCTGTTACCAGAGATGTGTTAATTCCAAGGCCTGAGACCGAATCTCTATTGGAAGAGACACTTTTGCTTTTACCGGGGGATACTGATTCTGCTTGTCGACGCATATTGGAGCTTGGAACAGGTTCGGGTGCAATAATTATTTCGCTGACCTCGGAAAGGCCGTGGAATCAATTTTTTGCATCTGATTACTCTCAAAGGGCTATAATGGTGGCAAAGAAAAATGCCGAATATTATAATCTTGGGGGAAGCATTTTTTTTTTTGTTGCTGATTGGATTGATCCCATAATTACAGAGTTAAATGGCTTTGATATTATTGTATCCAATCCTCCATATATACAAACAAAAGAAATTTCAGCACTTGAGCCTGAGATTTATAAATATGAACCTGTTATGGCTTTAGACGGTGGTGACAGTGGCCTTTGCCATATTGCCGAAATTATAAATAAGGCCCATAAAATCCTTGCTCCATCCGGTTGGCTTCTTTTGGAAATGGGTTGTGGCCAGCAGGATGCGGTGCAGATAATTATTGATGGGTCCGGTGAATATGATGATGTTGTTTTTGTTGATGATTGCGCTGGAATAACTCGCGTTGTTAAAATGAAGAAAAGAGTTGTTTAAAAATTTGTTGCGAAAATAAATAGATTTTGTTATAGACCTCCAGAAAATTATTTTGAGTTTGTTATCACATGAAGGATATGCTGTTTTTCAAAATTAATTTTTTGAAAGTTTGTATAATGTGTATGAATTAAAGTTTTTTTAAAACCGTACGCTTTTTGATCTGTTTCCCGGTGCTTGATTGCAAATGAGTCAGAGACAGAAAAGATAAAGGCGGTGGAATAACCGATTAAAAGGGAGAAAATAATGTCTAGCATAACAATGAAGGAGCTTTTAACTGCCGGGGTACATTTTGGTCATCAGACCAAAAGGTGGAATCCAAAAATGAAGCAATATATTTTTGGGGCACGGAATAATATTTATATTATTGATCTTCAAAAAACGGTTCGTATGTTTGATACTGCATATAAATTTGTTTTGGATCTGGTGTCAAATGGTCAGAGTATTCTTTTTGTTGGTACCAAAAAGCAGGCCCGGGAAGCAATTTATGAAGAGGCCAATCGCTGTGAAATGTTTTATGTTCAGAGCAGGTGGTTAGGCGGGATGTTGACTAATTTTCAAACGATAAAACGGAGTGTGGACCGTTTAAACTATTTAAATACAATTGAAAATGATGGATCAATCAACATGTTTCCCAAGAAGGAAAGGCTCATGCTTGGGAAGGAACGTGGTAAACTCGATAATACCCTTGGTGGTATTCGTACAATGACCGATCTTCCCGGCGCAATTTTTATTGTGGATGCAAAAAAAGAGTCCATAGCGGTTCGTGAAGGAAAGCGGCTGGGTATACCTATTATCGCTGTTGTGGATACAAATTGTGATCCTGATGATATAGATTATGTTATACCAGGCAATGATGATGCAATACGTGCAGTTCGCCTTATAACTTCCAGAATAGCAGACGCGTGTATTGAGGGAAAAGAGTGCTATAAAGAAAAGCAACAAGCTAAAGCTGATAAAGATATAGAGGAAACAACAGAAAATGAATTGATTGATTCTGACCCGGAGTCTGGTGAAAGAAGAATTATTTCCGATGGATCAAAAGGACCTGTTATAGAAATCATTAAAAAAGCTGCATCAGAATCCGATACAGGTTCTGATATTGACGGGTCTGTTGAAAGTGAAGTTAAAACCGTGTAATCTGAGCAAGTTCGAAAGATAGGAGCGTATAATTATGGCAATTACTGCGGGTATGGTAAAAGATCTTCGGGAGAAGACAGGGGCCGGGATGATGGATTGTAAGAAGGCTCTCGGGGAGTGCGACGGGGATGAATCAAAGGCGATTGATTTTTTAAGAAAAAAAGGATTGGCAGCTGCTGCAAAGCGTGCTGGAAGATCTATGTCGGAGGGGATTGTTCAGACATATATTCATTTGGGTGGAAAGATCGGAGTGCTGGTTGAAATTAATTGTGAGACAGATTTTGTTGCAAAAAATAAAGAGTTTATTGAATTTTCAAAAAATATTTCAATGCATATAGCCGCTTCAAATCCTTTGGGATTAAAGTCTGAGGATATCCCTGAAGAAATAATTGAAAAAGAAAAAGAGATCTATACAGCTCAGGTTCTTGAACAGGGCAAACCTGAAAAAATAATAGACAAGATAGTAGAAGGTAAATTAAATAAATTCTTTAAAGAAAACTGTTTGCTGGAACAGCCCTATGTGCGTGAACCGAGTGTTACCATAGGAGATCTTGTAACTGAAACCATTGCAAAAATGGGTGAAAATATTTCAATCAAGCGTTTTGCACGTTTTCAGATAGGAGAATAGACAATTTTGGCATCTCCAAACTATAAAAGGATCTTGCTTAAGTTAAGTGGCGAGGCCTTGATGGGGAATCAGGGTTATGGAATTAGTCCTGATATGATAAAGTATGTTGCTGATGAAGTTATGTCTGTTGTTGAGCTTGGGGTTCAGATAGGTATTGTTGTGGGCGGGGGGAATATATTCAGAGGAATTGCTGCGACTTCATATGATATGGACAGAAGTTCCGCAGATCACATGGGGATGTTGGCAACAGTTATAAACAGTCTTGCATTGCAAGAGGCTTTAACAAAAAAGGGAATCGAGACCCGGGTGCAGACCGCCATATCAATGCGTGAAGTTGCAGAGCCTTATATTCTCAGGAGGGCTTTGCGGCATCTTGAAAAGGGACGGGTGCTGATACTGGGTGCAGGTACAGGGAATCCCTATTTTACCACTGATACCGCCGCTGTGCTGAGAGCTCAGGAGATTAATGCCGAACTTTTGATAAAGGCCACTAAGATTGATGGCCTCTTTGATTCAGATCCTGCAACCAATAAAGATGCCAGGTTTATAAAAAATGCAACTTATATTGAGGTTCTGGAAAAACAATTAAAAGTTATGGATATGACAGCAATTTCTCTTGCTATGGATAATAACCTTCCCCTTGTTGTTATGAATCTTAATAACAAAGGGAACATTAAAAAAGTTGTTTGCGGTGAGGGTATCGGTACCCGCATAACCGGATGAAAGTGTGAAATTATGATTGAATCATTATATCAGGATATCAGTGAAGGCATGGCCAAATCTGTAACCGCTTTAAACAATGAATTAATGCGGTTGAGGACGGGACGGGCTTCTGCAAGCCTTTTAGATGGGATTCGTGTTGATTATTATGGTACATTGACTCCCCTTGATCAGGTGGCTTCCGTATCTATTCCCGAGAGTAGGCTACTTACCATCAAACCGTGGGATGTCTCGATTATCAAAGAGATTGAAAAGGCAATATTAAAGTCGAATTTGGGGCTTACACCATCCAGCGATGGTAAAATTATACGTCTTCCTGTTCCCCCTTTGACAGAAGAGAGCCGAAAAAAACTTGTTAAAGTTGTACATAAGATTTGTGAAGATTATAAAGTCACCATTCGAAACATCAGGCGTGATGCAAATGATGTAATAAAAAATATGAAAAAGGATGGTGGTATACCTGAAGATGCTGCCTTTAAAGCTCAGGATAAGATTCAGAAGAGCACAGATGGAAATATTAAAATCATCGATGGTATTTATAAAGATAAAGAAAAAGAAATTTTAACATTTTAGTTTTTTGCTGATACTATAGATTGTTAGATAATAACCTGATGTTAAAATTTGCCACATGGGCAGAGGGATGAAGGCGTATTATACAGGCGCCAGATAACCCAGTGAAATTATTTATGTGACGGTCTATATTTTATTTAATCCATTTTTTTTTTAAGTGCAATCTATAAATGATATCCCCCTTAATTGATCCGGAGATAGACCGTGCAAGGCTTCCCAGGCACGTTGCCATTATAATGGATGGAAATGGGCGGTGGGCAAAAAAACGTTTGCTGAATCGTATTCAGGGCCATGGAAAGGGTGTGGATGCGGTGCGGACAATTGTTCGCACATGCCACGAAATAAAACTTCCTATTCTTACTCTTTACGCTTTTTCAACGGAAAACTGGTGCCGTCCCAAGATAGAGGTGGATGCTCTGATGATGCTATTTAGTACTTTTTTAAAATCTGAGCAAGGAGAATTGAATAATAATAATATTCGTTTAAATGCCCTGGGACAGACCGAGCGATTGCCTCAAAAAGTTCAAAAAGCGTTGCATGATACTATGGAGGTCACAAAAGAGAATAACGGAATGCTTTTAAATATTGCTTTGAGTTATGGAGGGAGGTCTGAAATTGTAAGAGCCGTAAAAAATATTGCCTTAAAAGTTAAAAAAGGTCTTATAGATCCGGAGATATCTCCTGAATCGATTACAGAACAACTCATCGCTGACCACCTGTATACCAGTGGTATGGATGACCCTGACCTTTTAATAAGAACAAGCGGTGAAAAACGGATAAGTAATTTTTTATTATGGCAGATTGCATATTCCGAGATTTTTGTTACAGATACACTATGGCCTGATTTCAATAAAGATGAACTCTTGTCTATTTTAAAAAATTATCAGAATCGTGAACGGAGATTCGGTAAAGTTTAAAGACTCCTTTGACGATATTTGATTTAAATGATGTAAATTTTGGTTGAAATATGAAAAAAGCGTAAAAAAAATTTCTGTTTCACCTCGAATCTGTTGTAAAAAATATGCATTTACAAAGATGGTTAACAAGTATTGTGGCTCTTCCTTTTTTAATATTTTTTATTTATAAAGGGGGGGCTTTTTTATTTGCAATATTTATTTGTTTTGTTTCAATAATCTCTCTCTGGGAATATTTTCGCATTGTTTTCAATGATGCCACTATTCCTCCACCTGGAATAATTCTTTTTTTAGCCTATATAACCGGTTCTGGTATTATTTTCGCGTCCTTTTATCGATTGTTCAATCTGGTCTCATCTCTTATTGCCGTTAATCTTATTTTTTTAAGTTTAATTTCCATTATCTATTTTAAAAAAGATGCTTCCATACTGGAAGCCGTGGCAAAACAGATTAAGGGGGTTGTATATATCCCGCTTTTTTTGTCTTATCTTGTGATTATCAGAAGCGGAGAAAACGGTATATTGTCTATTTTTTTAATTCTCGTCCTTATTATTTTGGGTGATACAGGGGCTTTTTATGCAGGGACCTGTTTTGGTAGGCATAAGCTAGCCCCTGTTGTGAGTCCTGGTAAAACCATTGAGGGTTCCATGGGGGGACTCGGGGCGACTTTATTGGGAGGGATTTTCTTCAGGTATTATTTCATGCCTCAACTTAATTTGGGTATGGCTATTATTTTTTTCCTCTGTATAGGTATTGCGGGTCAGGCAGGGGACCTGTTCGAATCATTATTTAAAAGAAGAGCCGGGGTTAAAGATTCCGGAAATATACTTCCCGGGCATGGGGGGATTCTTGATCGTATTGATGCACTCCTTTTTGCGTCTCCAGTGGCATATGTATTTATGGAATATCTGTTTTAAAAATCTATGGCGCTGAAATAAAAAAATATATCGTGGGATAAGCAATGAAGAAACTCTCCATTCTTGGTTCAACCGGCTCCATTGGGAAAAATGTTTTAAGGATTGTCAGGATGTTTCCTGACAAGTTTTGCGTTACTGCTCTTGCGGCAAAAAAAAATATCAATCTTCTTTCTTTACAAATCAAGGAATTTTCCCCTGAAATAGCTGTTGTGTATGATGAAAAAGCAGCCGCAGCTTTAAAAAAAATAGTTGGCTCAGGGACTGAAATACTCCATGGAGAAGATGGATACCTTGGCGCGGCGGCCTTGGATTCTGTAGATATGGTGGTCTCCTCCATGGTGGGAGCAGCGGGTCTTATTCCGACTCTGGCGGCCTTAAATGCGGGGAAAACCGTGGCACTGGCAAATAAAGAGACCCTTGTTATGGCTGGTGAAATAGTTATGAAAACGGCTGCTGAAAATGGTGTAAATATACTCCCCATTGATAGTGAGCATAGTGCTATTTTTCAATGTCTCCAGGGAAGCAGCTTGGAAGATCTACGAGCAATATTACTCACAGGCTCAGGAGGCCCTTTTCTCTACCTGGATAAGAAAAAATTCAAGATGATCACTCCGGAAGATGCCCTGAATCATCCCACATGGGATATGGGTAATAAAATAAGCATCGATTCTGCAACCCTTATGAATAAGGGTCTGGAAGTCATAGAAGCGAAACATCTGTTTGGGGTTTCCCTTGATATGATCGACGTTCTTATACATCCCCAGAGTATTGTTCATTCCATGGTATCCTTTAAAGATGGTTCGGTGATAGCACAGATGGGAATACCTGATATGAAGGGAGCCATAGCTTATGCTTTGTCTTATCCAAAACGTCTCCCTTTAAATCAGCCTGTTCCTGATTTTACCGGCCTGGGAGCGTTAACATTTGAAAAACCGGATATGAAAAAATTTCCATGCCTTGACCTTGCTTTTACGGCCGGCCGTATTGGTGGGACGCTTCCTTGCGTATTAAATGGTGCCAACGAAACAGCTGTTCATTCTTTCCTGAATCATGGTTTGCCATTTGACCGTATTCCAAATATAGTAGAAGAAACAATGGACAAACATAATCTAATAAAGTATCCCAGTCTTTTTGATATCCTTGAAGTGGATAAATGGGCAAGGCGTTATGCCGAAGATGTTATAAAAAAATAGACTTTTAATTTTTTTTCTGAATTCTATAGATTGCCAGATAATAACCTGATTTTAAACTTTGACACAAGGCCAGAGGGAGGAAGGCATATTATAATACTCCGACGACCGAAGTCGGGCTGATATGCCGGAGCAAATAGTATGAGTGAAAGTATAATAGCATTTATAATAGTATTGGGCGTGTTGATTTTTTTTCATGAATTAGGGCATTTTCTTCTGGCCAGATCCCTTGGAGTAGGTGTTTTAAAATTTTCATTGGGATTTGGGCCTAAAATTATTGGTAAGAAAATCGGTATTACAGACTATTGCATTTCAGCCCTCCCCCTTGGCGGTTTTGTTAAAATGGTGGGAGAAGAACCGGGTGACGAAATAGATCCGGATCAGATCCATATCTCTTTTACCCATAAGCATGTTCTAAAACGGTTGATAATTGTTCTGGCGGGTCCGGTTTTCAATTTTTTTCTGGCCATAGTTATTTTTTGGGGGTTATTTCAATTTTACGGAAAATTGATTGTGGAGCCTGTTATAGGTGCGGTTCAAGAAGATTCCCCCGCATTTAAGGC